>CAZHIV010000190.1:0-5611 GCA_964532675.1 uncultured Planctomycetaceae bacterium | reverse complement strand
TGCCCTGCATCCGCATCTGCAAGTCGGCCTCGCTCGCGACCTCGCGGGCGATCTGCACCATGTCGATGAAGTACACCTGCAAATTCTTTTCGCGGATCGTGTTCTTGTCGCGAGCCGGAATCCGCTGCCAGACGTCGGCTGGGTTCGTGAAGTGGCTCTGCATGAAGATCGCTCCGCCATCGACGAGACCGACCAGCGGGTTGCCGCTGAACAGGGCCGTCGTGTCGTTGAGCACGACGAGATCGACGTACTCCAATTCGCTGTGCGAATAGATGTGCGAGTCGGCAATCGTGAGATAATACGTCGTCGGCAGCCCCTTCTTTTCCGAGCCGTATTTTGGATACGCCTGCACGTCTTTGCCGAACACTTGCCCGCCGATCGTGGCGATGACCTTGTTCGTGGTCACGGAGCCGAAGCCGCCGATCGAGTGGCCGCGCATGGAGAATGCGCCCGCCGGCCGCAGGTCGGGATCTTCCTTCCGGGACAGGGCCGTGCGGTGGTTGATCCCGACGGAGAAGTAATCCTGGCTGTCCTCGATCATGTTTTCGAAGACGGCATAAATATCGCCCGGCCGCACGTCGCGGCTGCCCAGCCCCGCGGCCCCGTGGTAAATCCTTGGTACTCGCGCACCGTCCGGGCCGTGCCCGATCCGCTCCTGGCCGTTCTGGCCGGTGACCGCGTCGCAAAACGCCGCCTTGATCTCCCGCGTGAGATGGTTGCCCGTCGTGGATAATGGGTCGTCCATCCGCTCGATGACCGTCACCGCCTTGGCGTGCTTCATCGCTTCGACCAGGTGCGTCGCCGGAAACGGCCGGAAGCAGTGCACGTTCACGCAGCCGGCCTTGATGCCCTTCTCGTCGCGGAGCCAGTCGATCGTTGTCTGGGCCGTTTCCATGTAGCAGCCCATGCCCACCAGGATGTACTCGGCGTCGTCGCAGCGGTAAGGCACGATGAAGTCGTACCGCCGCCCCGTGTTGCGGTAAAACTCCTCAAACGCCTCGGCCAGCGCCGGTTCCACCTGGTCGTAGTACCACCGCTGGGCGATCTTGCCCTTCATGTACGAATCCTGGTTTTGCACGACGCCCGACATCATCGGGTTGGCCGGGTCCATCAGGTTCATCAGCTTGTCCTTCGGATTGCCGACGAACCCGGCCATGAACTCCGGCTCGATGAGTCGCACGCTCTCGACCGTGTGCGTGGTGAGAAAGCCGTCCTGCACGTTGAAGAATGGAGTGGCCGAGGCCTCGGCCGCTCGCCGCGCGACGAGGCACAGGTCGCCCGCCTCCTGGGCGTTGCGGGCAAAGAGCATGCCCCAGCCGCAGTCGGCGACGCTCATCACGTCGTCGTGGCCGGCGTGCACGTTGAGGCCCTGGCTGGTGAGCGCGCGGGCGCCGATGTTGAACACCACGGGCAGCCGCTTGCCGGCGATCGTGTAGAGCACCTCCTTCATCAACACCAGGCCCTGGCCGGAGGTGAAATTGGTCACCCGGCCGCCGGCCGCCGCGAAGCCTTCGCAGAACGAGGCGGACGAATGCTCGCTCTCCGGCTCGACGAACACGAGCTGTTCGCCCCACAGGTTGGGCACGCCACCCGCGACGGCCTGGTTGAACCCGCCGCCCATCGTCGTGGAGCTGGTGATCGGGTACGCGCCGCAGCCTTGCGAGATGCGGGTCTCGACCCAGACCACGGCTTCCGCCCCGTCGCAAGTGGTCGGAATGCCCGGGTACTGAAACTTTTCCGCCGCGGGATCCGGCGACGGAATATGGGTCGTCCGTTCAAGAGTCGTCGCCATCGCACGCTCCCTTCCGCCGCCGCTCGCGGCTGTTTCGGCGCACACCCGGCAGGGAGCGAGCGGCCGATCCAAGAGGAGAACGGTGCTGCGCGGGCCCGAACCCCGCACCGATCGGCTACTCTAAATCCCGTCAATGGGAATTATAAACGCCGCCAATATCCTATACAATTCTAGGGCGGCCGCCAACGAATTCCCGCCGCCCGGTGCGGATTCAATCGTCGCAACCTGTTGCGCCAGTACCGGATACGAGGGCCCGCCTTTTCTTTCTCGATGCTTATGACGCGCACCGTCGCCGATCTCTGCCGCGAACAAAGCATCCGTATCGCCGAGCTCGCCCAGCGCAGCGGGTTGGATGACGGGCGCGTCACCGCCATCGCGCTGGGCCGTTGGACGCCCAGCCCCAGCGAGCGCCAAAAAATCGCCGCCGTGTTCGGCGTCGCCGTCGACCAGATCGCCTGGGGACACAAGACGCCCATCCAGCATCTCTATGGACATGGACCGGGCTGACGGTGTTCAATGCTATCGCCTCGTGAGATTCAGGATTCAGGAAGCAGGATGCCGGATGCAGGGGAAAGGCAAATGCACTGAATCCCTGAATCCCGCATCCTGAATCCTGCATCCTCATTCACACCGCCTTCTCAATGGAGCCCCATCATGGACACCAGCGTGTGGTCGCTCTGGCTGCCGATTCTCATTTCGGGCGTGGCCCTGTTCTTCGCCAGTTGGGCGGCGTGGATGCTGCTGCCGCATCACAAGCCCGAATGGAAAGGCCTTCCCGATGAGAACGCCGTAACGCAGGCGCTGCGCGACATCCGGCCGGGTCAATACATGTTTCCCTATGCCGCCACGCCCGATGCCTGCAAATCGCAAGAATACAAGCAGCGCGTCGAAGCCGGGCCGCGCGGCACGCTCACGCTGTGGGAGAAACCGCCCAACATGGCCGTGAACATGCTGTGCACGCTGCTGTTTTTCGTCATTGCCAATTTCGTGATCGGCTACCTCACCGGCATGGCCCTGGACCCCGGCGACTCGTTCTGGAAGGTCTTCCGCTTCGCCGGCACGGCCGGCATTCTCACCTACGGCACGGCCAACATCCTCAACGGCATTTGGTTCGGCCGCAAAATGGTCGCCGACATTATCGACGGCGTCGCCTACGGCATCATCACCGGCCTGATCTTCGCCGCCCTCTGGCCCGCCGGCACCGTATAAAGAAAACTACCACAGAGACACAGAGAGCACAGAGAAGAAGGAAGAAAGTTCTTAAACAGGAGCGAGCAGAGGTAACAGAGGAACCCAAAGAACTGTTTTTTTTCTCTCTGCTTCCTCTGCTACCTCCTGTTCGACGAGTTCTTCTCCGTGTCCTCTGTGTCTCCGTGGTGAATCAATTCTGTCATGATGCGAGTTGAGCCTGAGATCGCGCAGGTCGCCCACTGGCTTGCCTCCTCGCGCTCCGCGGTCGTGCTGACCGGGGCCGGGATCAGCACGGAAAGCGGCATCCCCGATTTTCGCTCGCCGGGCGGAGTCTGGTCGAAGTATCGCACCGTGTACTTCGACGAGTACCTCGCCAGCGCCGACGGGCGCTACGAATACTGGCGCCAGAAGTGCGAAATGCACGTCGAATTCGCGGGCGCCCAGCCCAACGCCGGCCATCAGGCGCTTGCCCGCTGGGAAGCGGCCGGCCGGCTCCGCGGCGTCATCACGCAGAATATCGACGGCCTGCATCAACTGGCCGGCAGCCGCCGAGTGCTGGAGCTTCACGGCACCGCCCGGCGGGCGGCATGTCTCGATTGCGCGACACATTACGACATCAACCCCCTTGTCGCCCAATTTCTAACGACAAACGCCGTACCGGATTGCCCCGAATGCGGCGGTGTGCTCAAGCACGCTACGATCTCCTTCGGCCAGATGCTGCCGGCCGACATCCTCATGGAAGCCACCCGCTGGTCGCGCGAGGCCGACCTTCTGCTCGCCATTGGCTCCTCCCTCGTCGTGACGCCGGCCGCCGACCTGCCGCGCATCGCCAAGGATCGCGGGGCTCGGCTGGTAATCATCAACCGCGACCCTACGCCCGTCGACCGACTCGCCGACGCCGTGCTTCGTGGCGGAATTGGCGAGACGCTGACTGCGATTGACGCACTCGCT
Organism: uncultured Planctomycetaceae bacterium; assembly: GCA_964532675.1. Lineage (GTDB taxonomy): Bacteria > Planctomycetota > Planctomycetia > Pirellulales > Lacipirellulaceae > JABDGM01. Next base: position 1,677 of record CAZHIV010000190.1, on the reverse strand, counting down.
CGGGCGTCCTAGAAAAGGCCGGCGTTCCAGGCTTTGGTGGCTTTCGAACGGCAACGGACATGGATCGCGCATGGCCCTCGCACGAGCTGCCGCTGGACATCGCAGGTGGGTCGGCTGGGCTGCTGTTGCGTTCCCGTTCGCCGTGCTGATTGCCGCGCCCGTGGCCGAGCCCCGCTGGGCGTACATGTGGCTGCTGGCGTTTTCGATTTACGTCGCCTGCAAAGCCATCACCTGGAGCGCAGCCCCGATTGCCGGCGTCTCGGTGGCGCGGCAGTTGGCGTACCTGGTCGCGTGGCCCGGATTGAATCCAACGCGATTCTTTCAATCTGAAGCGTTGTCGGCACGCGAGCGGCCCTCCGGACGCGAATGGCTGGGCGCCGTTTTTCGCATGCTCGCCGGAGGCGTCCTATTTTGGAGCGCTCCCATGTGGATCGGCTCCAAGGCGCCGATCGCCTTGGGGTGGGCCGGGATGGTCGGCGTCGTCTTGATGCTGCACTTCGGGCTGTTCCATCTTTTGAGTTGTTTCTGGCGCGCAAACGGAGTCGACGCGCGCCCGCTGATGAACCGGCCGGCCAGTTCGACGAGCGTGACAGAGTTCTGGAGCGAGCGCTGGAATACGGCGTTCCGCGATTTCACCCATCATTTCGTGTTCCGCCCGCTAACTCGCCGCTGGGGACTGCTGCCTGCGCTGATCCTCGGCTTCTTCTTTAGCGGGCTCGTCCACGATATCGTAATCTCCGTTTCAGCCGGTGGAGGTTACGGCGGACCCACCCTCTTCTTTGTGATCCAAGGCCTTGCCATTCTGCTGGAAAAGTCTCACGCTGGCCGGATGCTGGGGCTCCGCCGTGGCCTGCGCGGCTGGCTATTCACCGCCGCCGTGCTGTTGTTGCCGGTTCGCCTGTTGTTTCACGACCCGTTCGTCGAACGCGTCGTCGTCCCGTTCATGCAAGCGCTGGGCGCGGCCTGACGGCGTCGCAAAGGAAGGCATTTCGATGAAGGAACTACTGCCCACGTTGATCTTCCTCGCCGGTTGCGGCCAGCTCAGCGTCCTCGTCGCCTCGGCGTTGGTGCCGATTCGGCTGAACTGGCGCACCGAATTCGGCAAGCTGTCGCGCCTGCATCGGCAAATGTACTGGGTTTATGGCGGCTACGTCGTGTTGTCGATTATCGCCTTCGGCGTCATCTGCCTGGTTAATTCCAACGAACTGTCTGGCGGAAGTAGGCTGGCACGCAGCATCTGCGCCTACATGGCCATATTCTGGGGAATCCGCCTCTCGCTCCAGGCAGTGCTCGACGTGAAGGAGCATCTCACCGCCTGGTGGCTCATCGCCGGCGAGTGGATCCTGACCGTGCTGTTCCTTTACTTCACGACGGTCTTTGCGGTCGCCGCGACAATCCCCTAAGCGGGCACATTTCAGCGCGAGCGTTCTCCACCCGCTTGCGTTTTCGCGATCGACTCGTCAAACATTCCGCTTCGGCCGCGGCACGCGGCCCTTCCAGGCCGCCGGGTCGCCCTGTTTCTTGGACTTCCCCCGCCGCCGCTTTCCGCCACCTTCACTGTCCCGCTCCCGCACTGTCGAGATCGGCTTGCCGATTTGATCCCGCAGTTGGGTAATCCGGTCGCGGAGTTTCGCCGCCCGCTCGAACTCCATCTCTTGCGCCGCCGCCAGCATCTCC
>CAZHIV010000189.1:0-6063 GCA_964532675.1 uncultured Planctomycetaceae bacterium | reverse complement strand
GCGTGCGCGAGGCGGCCGGCGCGGCGATGAGCCGGCTCGAAACGGCGACGCATATCGCTTACGGCAAGGGCCGCGTTGAAAAAGTGGCTTCGAACCGCCGCATTCTCGGCGCCGACGGCAAGGTGCAGTACGGCCGCATGACGGCCACGCGCGATCCGGCGATTCGCGCGTTTCCGGAGGGCACGATCGACCCGTTCGTGCGGCTGGTGAGCTTTTGGAACGACGAGCGGCCGATCGCCGTGCTCTCGTACTACGCGACGCATCCGCAAAGTCACTACGGCAAAGGCTCGGTAAGCGCCGATTACGTGGGCATGGCCCGCGACCAGCGCGAGGTGGCCGAAGGGGCCGGGATGCACATCCACTTCAACGGCGCCGGCGGCAACATCGGCGCCGGCAAGTACAACGACGGCTCGCCGGAGAACCGGCCGATCCTCGCCGGCCGAGTCGCCGAGGGGATGAAGCGTGCCTGGGACGATTCGCAAAAGGTGCCTATCGAGGGGCTGAGCTTCGATTGGGCCAAGCGCGGCGTGCGCTTGCCGCTCACCGAGCATTACGACGAGTCGGCGCGCAGGGCAGCCATGCACGACACCGCGTTGCCGATGAAGCAGCGGGTCCGCGCGGCGCGCGACATTGCGTGGGCACGCCGAACGGAAGAGGGTCACTCAATCTCGCTCGCCCGGCTCCGCCTGGGCCCGATCGACATTCTACACCTGCCGGGCGAGCTGTTCGTCGAGTACCAACTCGCCGCCCAGAAGCTGCGGCCGGAGCGGTTCGTGTGCATGGCGGCGTACGGCGACTACGGCCCGGGCTATATCGGCACGAGCGTCGCCTACGCCGAGGGCGGATACGAAACGAGCGAGGCTTCCCGCGTCTCGCCGCGCGTGGAGACGGTGCTGATGGGCGGGATCCAGGAATTACTGGAGTGATCTGCTGGGGGATTGGTCCTAATAGCCGGACCGCTACGCGGTCCGGTCCGGAGGGCGTGGCCCTCCGGCTATTAGTCTTGGCGCGCTCGGCGGGCGCCCAAACCGGCGGCGAGGGCGAGGGCGGCCAGGAGGAACGCGGATGGCTCGGGTACGCTGGGACGGATGTCGAGGGCGTCGATGTTGTCCTCGAACAGCAGGCCCAGCTCGGCGTGGCTGGCAAAGATGCCGAAGGAACCGAGGAAATCGTTGTTGAAATCGAACGGCTGGGAGTCATCGAAGTACGAGATGAACACATCGGCCGCCGAAAGGCCTAGGGAAACGAGTGTGGGCGAGCCGGGGGCGAGTGAAAAGAGCACGCTGTCGAATCCGGGGTCCAAGACGCCATCCGGTTCCAGCGCGATGATCCCTAGCTGAGCGTCGAGCACTGTGACATCGGAAACCACCAGCGCGTCGATGACGTCGCCGGCCACGGCTTCATTTTCGATAGTGAGGGGATCGTCCGGAACGCCGGGAAAGAGACCCATATTGTTGCCATCGGCATAGGGAGCATTCGCGACACCATTGTAGGTGTAAATAAGGCTCCCCTGTCCCAGGCTGGTATCGTAGCTGGGGCCCGAGTACGTCGCAAAGAACAGGTCCGGCGGCGTGTTGAACGACGAAAGCTCCAGCGAGGTCAGGTTATCCTGCGCGTTGTGGAAGAGCGAAGGACGCAAGCCGAGCAGCGTGGGATCAATACCCAGAAAGTTACCGCCCTTGGGCACGGCGTAGACCGGCGTCTCGTCGTACCGACCGAACGACTTCACGTTCGAGACGTAGACGCCTGCCGCCTGCTTGGCGGTAAACGCCGTCGCATCGAGATTGACGTCGCTGTTCGGTGTCCCCTGACTATTCCGGTCAACGGAGAAATACAGCACTCCGCTGGATGGAGAGTCATCGTCGGAACTGAGATACGTTCCGTCGCGCCCGGAGGACATGCTGTTGATCGCGTCGCCCTGAACAAAGCCGCCTGGACCGATGTTGCCGATGAGGCCCGGCGTGCGCGCATTTTGATAAGGCACCACGTCGTGATACACGGTCACCTGTTGTTGCGGAGTTCCCATGTCGTCGCGGACGTCGTTCGTCGGCGACTGTAGTGCAAAGATGCCTTCGCTCCCCTCCTCGACGCCGAAGGAAACACCGGGCCGATAATAAATTGGAGCGGTCCGCCCGGCGATCGCCAATGCCGCCCCGTGGCCCGCGCTGGTGAGGTAGGCCACGGGCAGGCCGGAGGCCGTGTCGTAGAGCAGCACGGCAGGGAAATTCGGATCGTGGATGTAGGTCTCGGTGGGCAGGCCGAACTCAGGAGGGAACTGATGGAGCGGGTCGGCCCGGCGGACCACCATCGGGTGCAGATTGGCGAGCGTCAGTGTGTTGTTGACGTTGTTCGGATCGGGCACCTCGACGACGGTAAACACGTTGAAGTAGGAATCGGCCGGGAAATCGCTATCCGGGTTGCCGGTCGGATCCTGCGAGGCGACCTCGCCGAAGCTGTCGCGGTAGAGGTGGGCCAGGCCCAAGGTGTCGAGCGCGGCGTAGGCGGCCTGGCCAGCCTTTACCGCCGCGGGCGGGCCGGCTGTGGAGGCCAAGTTCAAATTCAGAATCTCGGTGTGGATTTCGCGGCGGCCGTTCGGCCCTTCGGCCCAACCGGTCGGCGGACGAATCGGATCAACGGCACGCAGGGCCGTGTTGGGGTAGGGGTCGCCGCCGCCGCCGGAGATGACCGCGCCGGTGACTTCATCGGCGGCGTCGCCTTCGTTGTGCGGATGGCTGCGGCCGACGATCGTGTGCGCATCGTGCAGGTTTTCGATCTGGATCTGGGTGCCGTTGAACAGTTGCACTTTGAACGATGCATCGGTCGCGAAATCGTCCACTCCGGCGGTGCCGAAGCCGGCGCCGCCGTTGGCCGTGGGCACGCCGCCAACGTTCGCGTCGGTGTAGCCGTTCAATTCGGCGATGGCGAGGATGTCGGCGTCGCTGATGAACTTGCGCTCGCCGATCTGGATTCCGCCGCTGACCAGCGCGTTCGTCAGGGCGAGCGAGCCGCCGTTCAGCGGCTGGATCGGGATCTGGCTGCCGCCATAGGGCCGCGGGGCGGTCACGCCGGCGGGGAAGTTAATGACGTTGTTCGCCGTGTCCCATTTCGGATTGTCGACTTCGTTGTCGTAGATGCCCAGCACGCGGCCGATCTGGTACATGGCGGCGGTGAGCAGGTCGTAGCGCCCGACCGCGTCACCGGTCGCGCCGGTGTAGACGTTGCCGCTATTCACGTTGCTGGGGCCAAGATTGCTGACGTGCGGAGTGAACGTGGCGTACTCGGAATTGCCATACGGCGAGGCGTCCTCGAACCAGGGAACGGCTCCGTTGTTGTCAAAACGGATATTGCCGACTGTCGAAGGAGTGGGGCCGATATCCACGGTCGAGTCGAACACGGCGCCGCCCAAATCGGCCCACTCCCAGCCGACCGCAACGGCCTGAGGACCCGGCAGCACGGCTTCCCACCAGTCGGCGGCGGCCTGCATGATGTCGCCCAAGTTTCCGCCGCCAGCCGTGTTGGCTGTTGGCACGCCGCCGTTGGGGACCAGAATGATATCAACTGCGGATGCCCGATGTGGCGCCAAGAGCGGCGCCGCGGCGATTAGAACGACGGCCGCCAAATTGACCGGCCGGACAAGTTGACTCACTGAAACTGAGCGATGGTTAAGCCCCGAGCGCCATGCCTTCTTCATGAGGTCACCCCGCATTTAGGTCCATGTGTTCCCCCCAACCGTGCCACTGGCATGAAACGAAATGTAACCCGCCATTCAATTTGCTGTCAATGATTTTTCCGCCAAATTCATCAACAAAGCGGCAAATTGCAGCCCCAGTTTGCCAGAACTATTAGTCTTCCATCTGCTAATCGTGGGGCCAGGCCGGCCCGACGTGGGACCCGTCGTCACGGGGAACGCCGCAAAATGCGGTCGAAATTGGAGTATGCTGCTTCGCGACCGGGCTCGGGGAAGTCGTGAGCGGCGTCGGGATAGAGAACTTGAAGGCGATCGGAGCGGCCGAGCAGGGAATAGATGGGGCGAGCGGCTTTCACGCAGTCGCGGACGCCGGCGACGTCGAAATTGTCGTCGCGTAGCGGGGCGACGATGAAAACCGCCCGCGGTGCGATCGCGGCGAGGACTTCCGGGAAGTCGAACGGCATGCGGTCGGGAGAAAATGCATAGCGCGTCGCCACGCGGGGCATGTAGCGCGGGCCGGACCAGCCGTGGAGGTCGCCGCTCTTGTATTTATGGAAGCTGGTGAAGCCGCAGGAAGTGGCCACCGCTTGGATGCGATCGTCGAAAACGGCGGTAAACAGAGCGTTGTGGCCGCCCAGCGAATGGCCGATGCAGCCGATGCGCTCGCCGTCGACCTCGGGCAGCGACTGGAGCAGGTCGATCGCGCGGATGTTGTCGTAAATGGCTTTCATCGAGCCGCTGGCGTAGTCGTCGGCATCGAAGTCGTGTTCGTGCTCGCCGAAGGAAGGGTAATCGGGCGCGAGCGTGATGTAGCCGCGGCGAGCCAGCTCCAGGGCGTAGTGCATGCTGGGCCGATCGGCGCGGCCGACGGGCGCGTCCTTGCCGGCGGGCGTCGTTTGGTGGAGGCAGAGGACGGCGGGGCGCCGTTCCGCGTTGCGGGCGTCAGGCATCAATAGCCATGCGCGCAGTTTGTCGTCGCGGCGATCGGTATGGTACGACAGTTTTCGGTGCACCAAGCCGTCGGCGAAATGCTCTTCCAGGACTTCTGTCTGCAATGGAACGGGCTGCGCCGGGCGGGGCAGCGGGCCCATTGCTTCTTCCATGCCGGCAAGAATGTGCTGGCGGCGCCGGCGCCAATCGTCGGGCGTGCGAATCGCCGCGCGGCTGCCGTCGGGCCGCAAGTAATAGGAGAGGTCGTGGTGCTCGGAGTAGCGCGGCGCGGCACCGGGTTCCGCGGCGACGCTGGCGGGGAGCCGGGAGAAAAGCGGCGCGAGGATCAGGGCGACGAGCGAAACTAATCCGCAAGCGCGGCGCGAGGCGAAAACAGAATTCATCTCGTTCGACCCGAGGTTACTCATCCTTTTGCGCACGCCTTCGTGCGCCTAGCGCACTGCTTGGCCGAGGCTGCTGTTGAACGGCTATTATCGTAGTCTCGCGCGCGCGATAAACCAAGCAGCGATTGTCAACCAAAGGATTCGTGCGTTAAGTTACAAGTTGATTGAGTATTTCTTTACGCCAACAGGGAGTGAGCAGAAGGAATCAGATATCGAGTGCTTCTCAGCTGCCTTCTGCCTTCTATTCAAAAACATTGTGGAGCCAGTAATCGATGGAAGTAGTCGTTCTGCCGACGTACGAGGAGATGAGCCGGGCGGCGGCGTTGGTGATTGCCGATGTGTTGAACGCCAAGCCGAATGCCGTGCTCGGGATGGCCACGGGGTCGACGCCGCTGGGACTGTACCAGGAATTGGTGCGCATGCATTGCGAGGAGGGGCTCGACTTCGCCCAGGTGTCGACGTTCAACCTCGACGAGTACGTGGGCCTGCGGCCCAATCATCCGCAGAGCTACCACTACTTCATGCACGAGAATTTTTTCAAGCACGTCAATATCGCGCCGGGCAACATCTACATTCCCTCGGGCACGACGAGCAACTACCGGTCGTTCTGCGAGTGGTACGAGCGGCGAATCCAGGAGTGCGGCGGCATCGACGTGCAGATCCTGGGCATCGGGTCGGACGGGCATATCGCGTTCAACGAGCCGGGCAGCTCGCTGAGCTCGCGCACGCGGCTCAAGACGCTGGCCCAATCGACGATCGAGGACAACGCCCGGTTCTTCGAGCGGAAAGAGGACGTGCCTATCTATGCGATCACGATGGGCGTGGGAACCATTTTGGAGGCGCGGACGCTGGTGCTGTGTGCCAGCGGGAAGAACAAGGCGACGGCCGTGGCCGCGATGGTCGAAGGCCCCGTCACGGCGATGAACACGGCCAGCGCGCTGCAGTTGCACCCCGAGGCGCGGGTGTTCCTGGACGAAAGCGCGGCGGGCCAGCTCAAGATGCGCGACTACTACGATTGGATCGCCCGGATGAAGCCGGGCG
>CAZHIV010000188.1:0-8651 GCA_964532675.1 uncultured Planctomycetaceae bacterium | reverse complement strand
CGGAGGAACTGCAAAACTGCGGCACAGGCCAGCGGCCTGTGCCACTGATTTGTTCCCAGAGTGCGCCGCTTCGCGACGACTCTGGGCTTCGGAGTGTAACGCCTTCGGCGTAGAGATTGCCGAAGTTATTCTTGAGCCATCCCTAAGGGAGGGGTGATGCGGTACAGCGCCGCGGACTCACACCCACCGAACCCACCTCCCGCCGCTCGGCTTTGCGATTGCCTGCCACGCATTGTAAAATGACGATATGATCCACAACATCGACGCGATCTACGATCATGGCGTCTTTCGCCCCACCGAGCCCGTGGCCCTACCTGAAGGGGCCCGCGTTCATCTCCGCGTGGAAGAAGAGAACGGCAGCGCAGCGAAGACAGCCGATTACAGCGAATGGCTCGACGGCCTCGCCGGCCGCTGGCAAGGCGACTTCGTCCGCGTGAGAGCTGAGAGCTAAGTGCCGAGAGCTGAGAGCTAAGAGCCGAAAGCCCTTCTCTTCCTTCCCCCTTCCCCCCTCCGCCTTCCCCCTTAAACAACCCCTCGACCATTCCCAATATTTCCCGGCTTTCCCCACCCGGCAGCACCCGCAGCCTAGTAGAATGGAACCGGACGGGCGATCTTCTTTCACTGTCCGACCGCGGCCTCGACGGTCGATTCCCCTTCCAGGCCCGCCTGCGTTTTGCACGGCGACCCCGCTTTTCTCCTCTCGCGAAGGGATCGCACCATGTTTGGCAATAGCGCCAATTCGGACAAGGCTCTGCAGAAGTTAGTCGATCGGCGGCTACAACGCTCCGCCGGCGGCTCGGGAATGAAGGCCGTCGTGATGCAAGGAGCCGTGACGCTCTCCGGCACCCTGAAATACGAGAGCCAGCGAATCCCGCTCCTCAAAGCACTCCGCGGCGTCTCCGGCGTGCGCAGCGTCCTCGACCAACTCAAATCCCCGCCCAAGCTAAGGCCCCAATCCCCAGGCCACGGCACCGCCTGAGCCGAAGCGACAAGTCGCCCGCAGCAACCGCCCGGCCGCCCTCCGCAGCGCATGCGCTCGTGGGTCGAAAGCGTCGTCCCACAAACGCTCCCTCACACTCGCCGGCAGGAGCGGGACTTGAACCCGCACCGGTCAACCGCTCTACAAATGCGGCTACCGGACCGCGGTCGATCATTCCGCGTGCTTTTCCGCGCTCGGCCATCCTGCCGTATCGAGTGTATGTCCCTGCAACTACTACTCGATTAGAGTCAGGATGCGTTGAAAAAGCAGTCTTTACGTCAGTCTTTACTTACTTTTTCATCCCATTCTGGCAGTCCGTACCCCCGTCCGTACTCATCCGTTTTATTGGTGAGCGGTCCGAATTGCACCAATGCCGCCAGAGTATTTTTCGTCGTCCCCTCACTGCGATGCGTCCCCTTTTTCTCGAGCACAGCCAATATCTCATCTGTCGTCAGCCGATTGCCCGCGTCGCGTATCGCGTCAATGATCTCTTGCTGGTGGGGTCTCAGCTTAGGACGCCGCCGCAACACACCACCTTCGGGGGTGCCGACGTCTGCCGACCACTCATCCGGATCGGACGGCCTCGTTTTAGCTCTGCGCCAAAGCAGCTCTATTAAAGGCCGACAAGCCGCCTCAGCGGCACAAAGCTCGGCAATTTCTTCGGCGTTAAGAGGACGGCGGTGACTCCAGATCGCAACTGCTAAACTCCAGATGGGTCTCACGTCCTGATGAGTGACCGCATCGCAGATGTCCATTAGGTCGAGCGCCCATTCTTCCACGTCATCAGAATTCGTTGAGTGATCATCATCTCCAAAGGATCCCTCGCCAGTAAGCCACATCACTTCACATTGAAGGTTCTCCCAGTCGGTGATTGCGTTGTATAACTCCGTTGTTCGAAACCAGTCGCGCCCGTCATAAACGCGGTCGCAAGTCGGACATTGAAATGGCGACGCGATAAGTTCGTCTTGCGTCTTAAAAACGGACGCGTGCTTGCACTCGCAGTTCCACTGCGGACACCGTTTGCTTACTTCGTCGAACCATTTCTGATTCCGCTCTTGAATAATGGCGTGGCGTTCGGTCTCGGTCAGAGCGAGCCATTCGTCACGCTTTCGACACTGATCGTCAAAGTTAATTCTCACCATCTGAGTATTCTTCTGCTCGCTGACGCCGAATGGGAAAGTGGCGGTTAATTTATCTTGCCAGATTCTAGACCTTTCGCAAGTTCACGCTGGGTGCAATGGCAACAAGCCGAAAGTTTTGGCCGGAACAGCACTGGCGGAGCCAGTGGCACACGAGCAACCGAGGGGGGCCGACCTTGCGTATCAACGTCGTCCACCGGCGGCCGATGGCTGGATGCCACTGGCTCTGCCAGTGCGTTGTGCGTTCGAGTCCGATCGAGCGACCCGGCCGGCAATCCATGAATCACCGGCAGCCCCGGCAGTCGTTGTCGTGGCTAGTCGAGCAAGTACCAGCTTGCACTCGACGATTTGCAATCGTAGCCGTCAGCTCTCAGCCGGAAATGGTCGAGCGTCGAGCGTCGAGTGTTTAGTGCCAGGCAGCTGAGTCGCCAGTTTCGTACCATGCGTTGATCGTCCGCGACAACCCATCAATCCGCTGCTTACATATACCCGATGGGTCTTAGCTCCGCGACAGATATCAATTATCTCGGCTTCCTTGCCCGCGATCAAAATGGACAGGTTATCAACGTTTCGCGCGACTTCGATCATGGCGGTGTTAGCGCGGGATTTCCTGCATCAGCCGCAGGCCAAGCGTCTCCATCAAGTGGTCGACTGCCGCGGCTGGCAACTCCGCTGTGCCCGCGCGAAAATCGGAGAGAATTCGCGGCTCAACGCCAATCGCCCCGGCTAGGTCGTGAATCGGCCGTCGCGACGCCAGCATCGCCCGACGCACATCGCCAAAGAAGCCAGGTTGCTCCGCCGCCGCCACGATCTGCCGAATGTGCGCAGCGTTCTCGTCCTTGCTGGCCAGTTCTTGTTCAACCGCTTCCCGCCACGCATTCCGCTGCTCGGCAGTGAATGGAACGCTCACTCGCCGTTCACCACGCTCTTTCGCCTGCCGAACCAGTTCTTTTTGTTGTGGGTTCCGTTGCATATTACTCTCTGACCTCATAGGCCGTGACCGGCTCGACCGTGTCGGCATCCAACCGCTTAAAAACACAACACAAGTTTCGTCCTTCTGAAGTTACGCCAAATGCCAAGGGGTTTCCGCTGGAACGGCTCACATCTTCAATTGCTGGGTCGCTGACGACTTCCTCGAATTCCTCAGGCGTGACATCGTGCTCCGCCAAATGATCGACGATTTCCGGCGTCCAAACAAAGAAAAAGTGCGGCATGCACGCATCCTATGGCGACATTCCTATTTTAGTCGTGACGTGATCCTGAGCAATTGGACTTCCCGCGGCAAGAAAGACTTGCGGAAACTGCTCCCTATTTCGCTATACCGCTTCTCATATTGGCCGATAAGGCCTTTGCCGCTTTGATGGCCGACCGCTAATCTTTTTCCCCCGGCTCGAACGGGACGGCGACGAGCTTCTTTTTGAATAGCCCGCGGCGTTCGAATGCCGAGCCGATGGGCGCCTCGAGCAGCGGGATGATTTCGGGGTCGTAGTTGGCGATCGTGTTGACGTCGTAGATCCCGGTGTGGGCGGGATCCGCCAGGTCCGCCTGCGACTCGCTGCCGGAGAAAAACCGCCAGCCGCTATCCTCCGGCAAGTCTGGCGGCTCGCGGTACATATAGCCGACCGTGCGGCCCTCGACGGTGATCGCGTCCGCGGCGAAGCACCCGCCGCGGCCCTCGGCCGTCAGCTCTCAGCCCTCAGCCGGAAATGGTCGAGGGTCGAGCGCCGAGGGCCGTACCCGTCCACGCTCGCGCGCTGGCCCGGCCGGCGCCAATACGGTCGAGCGCCGTGCCAGGCCGCTGGATTGGGCATTCCGATTTACCTTGATATAATGCCATCATGACGACGAAACTTACTGACGAGCAACGCAGGGCGATCGAAGCGTGTGCCGGGCAGCCGGTCGTGGTCGCTGACGAAGCGACCCATAAGGTTTACTATCTCCTTAATGAGGAAGCCTTCGCCCACTTGCGCGGCCTACAAGCGGCGCATGAGGACGCGTGTAGCGCGAAGCTGCGCGATCTCGTCGAGGAAGGCGTCCGCAGTGGCGAGCTGCCAGCCGAAAAAGCCTTTTCCGATCTGCGCGCTGAACTGAATAAGTTCGTCGGTGGCGCATGAAAAAAGCTGGTCCTGTCGGAGAAGGCCTACGACGATCTGCTCGGCATCTTGAGGTATATTGCCCGCGACAAACCGCAGGCGGCGGTAGCGTTTGTCGATAAGCTGGAAGAGCAATGCAAGTTTTTGTCAGTCTGCCCCGAGCGGGGGCACCAAGCGTGATGAACTGGCACCCGATCTTCGCGTGTACACGTTCCGCGGATATGGAATTTATTTTCGCAATCTGCCGGATCGCGTGAGAATCGAACGTGTTTTACCGCCAGGGCTCGATATCTCCAAGCAGCCATTCGATTGAAGCTGCTTTACCGCTCTACACGTGGCATGGCGGAGCGAGGTGGCCAAAAAAGCTTGTGGAAACGGCCGCCGGCGACCGGTAAACTGAGTCGATGCTTCGGTCTGCGCGCTGGTCGTTTGCCCTTGTGAAGGCGTCCGGCTGCGCGAAGAGTGCGCGCAGCGGCCCGCAGGACCGAGGAGGGCGACATGAGGCGTTTCCCGTTCCGCAGAGCGAATGTCAAAACTACTGGCAGATCGTCCGCCACCGGCGCGCCATGTGCCGTGTTTTATTGGACGAGCCGTCCCCGGCGGCGACACGGGACGAGACTTTTGCAATAAAAAATCGTGTTTGCAAAGCGCCGCAAAAATAACCTCCGAGCCCCTGACCTCCGACCTCAACTTCCGACACCCGACCTCCGACACCCGACACCTTCCCGTGATCACTTCCCCCGACGATCCCGCGCTGGCCGAGCTTTGCGGACGACTTGCCGAGTTGGCGGTCGATCTGGATCGCGAGCCGCACTGGCCGGCCCAGCAGTTAAGGCTGTGCGGCGAGTACGGCGTGTACGAGTGGTTCATCGACCCGGCCTGGGGCGGGCAGGGGTGGGACGAAGCCCAAGTGGTCCGCGGCTACCTTGCCCTGGCGGCCGCTTGCATTACGACCACTTTCATCATCACGCAGCGCACGGGCGCCTGTCGGCGAATCGCGGGGTCGCAGAACGACGCGATTAAAGAGCGGTGGCTGCCGGGGCTGGCCAGCGGCGAGTTCTTTGGCACCGTCGGCATCTCGCACCTCACCACCAGCCGCCGGCATCTGGCCAAGCCGGTGCTCACGGCCGAACGCATCCAAGTTATGCGCGGGTCTCCCGTCCCCGCACCAGGTGCCGGATTTCGCCTGGACGGCATGGCCCCCTGGGTCACCGGCGCCGCGGCCGCCGATGTGATCGTGCTCGCCGCGACGGTAGTCGGCCTCTCCGAGGCCGGCCACAGCGCGACCGATGAACAACTGCTCGTAGCCCTACCGACGAAGGTGGCGACAGGCGGCTCGCCTGTCGAATCGCAGGCGGGCCGCCTGCGGCCGCTTGCGACGGCGCCCGGCCTTGCCGTCGCCGAGCCGCTGCCGTTGGTGGGCGTCTCGGCCAGCTCCACGGGGCCCGTTCATCTGGATGGCGTGGAAGTTTCGGACGAATGGGTCATCGCCGGGCCGATGCGGCACGTAATGGCCAGCGGCGTGGGCGGCAGCACCGGCGGACTGGAGACCTCGACGCTCGCCGTCGGACTGGCTCGGGCCGCCATCGATTTCCTGGCCGACGAAGCCACGCGGCGCGCCGACTTGCAGCAGCCCGCCGCCGCGCTGCGAACCGAGCACGATCAGTTGTTGGCCGACCTGCTCGAAGCCGCAGGCGGCGGCCCCGTGGCGGCAGGTAACCAAGCGGCGGCAGGCGGCTCGCCTGCGCGCGAGCCGGGAAGCCACCGACCGTCGAAAGAATCCGTGCGTCAGCGCGCCAATAGCCTCGTGTTGCGCGCCACCCAAGCCGCACTGGCCGCGGCCAAGGGGTCGGGATACGTGATCGGTCACCCGGCCGGCCGATGGTGCCGCGAGGCGTTGTTCTTCCTCGTGTGGAGCTGCCCGCAGCCGGTGGCGGCGGCAAACCTTTGTGAACTGGCCGGCATCCAGGACTGATGGCCGGACCCGATGCTAGCAGTCGCGAATATGAACATTTCCAGAGCATTCGACGAATTGTTGACCGGCGCAGTTGACATCCTCGCGCCGGCGGGCATAGATTGCCGGTTGCCAATCTGGCCGTCCGCACCACGCCGGAACATTGCTTCTCACGAATCGCGAACGGCCACGCGACAATATGCGGCTAGGAAATCGTTAGCGCGAATGTTGGCGGGGCAGGCGACTGCGACTGAGCTCGCAAATTTTTATCGCCGAGGAAGCAAGCCCATGCGACGCGCCGGCCAAAAACGGATTGTGACTTCTCCTGCGACCCAAGCGACGCCGCCCCCGAACGAAAGCGGCAGCCTGGTTGTCGAGCTTGATGTGCCTGTTGGGCGGCCGACGAGCGCCGAGTCCGTCGCCGAGCCGGCCAAGTCGCCGCGCGGCTCGATCGTCGGCGACGCAGCGGCCGACATCGACACTCAGGCCCGACGCCGTCGGAACCTCGCGGCCGCCATTCGAAAACGCATCGAGTCGCGCCTCTCCGGCCGGGTGCGAGACCTGATCGTGCGAGTCCACGAGGACCGGGTCGTGCTGGAAGGCGAGTGTGCCACTTACTACACCAAGCAGCTCGCCCAACACGCCGCCCTGGGAATCCTCGAAGATGAGCATTTGGAAAACGCGATTGTCGTGGACGTGCCGCAATGATGGCGGAAAAGAGAGGTAAGGCGAGCGATGAAAGATAATAGATGAGCAATATTTAGAGCCTATCCCAGAACCGTCGGGGACTGGCTCATTTTGCGGACTCTTCGGAGCAAAATGTGCCTGTCCCCCTCTCCGCAGACGGTTCTGGGATAGGCTCTAATCCTTCATCGTTCGTCCGTCATCGCGGCTCGCGCCGCCGCCTGCTCAAACGCCGCTTGCCCGGCGAGGAATTGGATTTCGATCGTGACTGCCCAGAATGGAAATGGACCGATTTCCGGCTGCCGGATTTTGACCAGGTCTTTGTGTGTCGCGACGAGCATATCCGCGCGGGCCTTGGCTGCCATGCGGTGGACCGCGGCCAGATCGGTCTCGGTGTACGCGTGGTGATCCGGGAAGTCGCGCCAGGCGACGAGCTCGCAGCCCGTGGACTCGAGCGTATGGCGAAACCCGGCCGGGTTGCCGATGCCGCAGAACGCGGCGACCCGCCGGCCCGCGAGCGTGCCGAGCGGTTGCGTTTGGCCCGCCGCGTTGAGGAGGCCGCTGGGTGCATGGGCCAGCTCGCACCACGCGGCGTGCGGAGCAATTTGCTCGACGCGGCGGCGGATTGCCTGCCGCTCGCCCGCCGAAATCGCATCGGCGCGGCTCAAGCACACCACCTGAGCCCGCCCTAGGCCGGAGACGGGCTCGCGCAACGTGCCGCGCGGAAATACGTGATCGATACCGAACGGCTCCAGCGCATCCAAGAGCACGATATCGAGGTCGCGGGCCAGCCGGCGGTGTTGAAAGCCGTCGTCCAAAAGAATCATTTCACTATGGATTTCATCAATGGCGAGGCGGGCGGCGGCGACGCGATCGGGATTCTGGACGTGCGGCACGTCGGGAAGCGACTGGCGCAGCTCCATCGCCTCGTCGTTCTCGTGGCCGGCGTTCGCCCCGTAGCCCCGACTGACGATCGCCAGGCGAATGCCTTTCCGGCGCAGCCAACGCGCGAGCCATTTCAAGAGGGGCGTTTTACCGGTGCCCCCGAGCGTGAGATTTCCGATGCTGATGACCGGCACACCGACGCTGTGGATCGGCGCCCGGCCGCTGTCGTACCGGCGGTTTCGCCAGGCGACGGCCAGCGTGTACGGCACTTCGCCGGCGCGGAGCACTCCGCGCAACGCCGCCGCGCGGACGCCAGTCCTGCGGCCGCTCACGAGCTCGCGGAAATCGGCGGGATTCATCATACCTTTGGCAAAAATGGCAGCGGCGGAATCGTTTGGGATCAAACTTCCGGCCCGCGGCGTCTAATTTGCCGGATCGACCCGTATAATGGAATAGACGTTTTAGCCGCCCCCCGCTCGCACCCTACGCCGCGACATGTCCACCGAACAGCTTACGAAACGCCCTAGCCAGAAAGCGCGTGGCGACGTGATGCTCGTCCAATACGACGAGTACATCGACCGGCAGGTCGAGAGTACGCGGCGACTGGTGAAGTTCGTCGACCTCGCGACGTCGCTGGTGATGCTGACCGCCGGCGTGCTGGCCTATTTGCTGGCCGTGGCGGTCGTGGAGCATTGGCTGGTGCCGGGCGGGTTTCCGCTCGCGGCGCGCACCGCGCTGTTTGCGCTGTTGGCAGGCGGCGCCCTGTATTTTGCCTATCGGCGGCTCTGGCCGTTGGCCGTTCAGAGAATCAACCCCGTGTATGCCGCGCAGGCCATCGAGCTGAGCGGGCCGGCGCTCAAGAACAGCCTTATCAATCTGCTGTTTTTCCGGCAGAGAAGGAGTGAGATCTCCGACGC
>CAZHIV010000187.1:0-6147 GCA_964532675.1 uncultured Planctomycetaceae bacterium | reverse complement strand
GGCGCTTGCCGGTGATTTCGGCCAGGTCGTGCACGGCCAGCACGCGGTAATCGAGGCTGTCCTCTTCCAGCCAATCGATGAGCCGGGCCAGTGCGCCGGCCTTTCGCTGCTCGGGGGTGCGGCCGATCTGATCGAGGCTGTAGCCGCAAAGCATTTCGTACAAGTCGGCCGCCGCCCGTTCGCCTCGCTGGGCGGCAAGCGCCTGCCACACCCGGGTGGCCGACTGTGGACTGAGGGCCATCGCCGCCCGCAGGGCCTTGATGTGCGAATCCCAGTTCGCCCGTTGTTCGGAATCCCGCAGGGCGTCGACGAACGGCTCGAACAGGCCGACGTGGATGCCGGAGCGCGTCACCAACGACTTGACTTCGCGCCGAGCCGAGTTGCCCTGAAACAGCTCCAGCAACTGCGTATCGACCGGGCGGTTCGAGACCAGCGCGCTTTCCACCACGGGCGCGCCGAACCGCTGCTCGCTCGAAAGGGAGCCCGGCTCCTGATCGATCCAGGTCGGCGGCGCGTCGTCGGCCACAAGCTCCGACGCGACGCCGCCTTCGATCGTCCACCGCGAGGCAGTGTCGGCGGTACGCTCGCCCGAGGCGTCCTGCCAGGTCACGCCGCCGTCCGGCGCGAAGAGTCGCACTACGACCGGGGCGGGCGTCTGGCGCGGGTCGTTCCCAGGCACATGTTGCCGCTCGACTTCGACGGCCAGGGAGGCGCTGCGGGCCAGCCGGGCGTCGCCGACGTTCGGGCCGAGCTTCAGCCGCAGCTCGTTCTCCGCCATCGAGGTATTGATCAGCACGATGCGGCCGTACACAACTTCCACGGCCGGCATTTCCGTTCCGGCTGCGGGCAGGGCGGGGGCCTCCATCTCGTCGGCCGTGCCGAGGACGATCTGCGTTCCGCCGGAAACGTCCAGATGCATGTTGGAGGCGAGCGTCACCTTGGGACGAAACTCCGGCAGCGCGACCAAGCGCTGGCCGGCGACCACCGCGTCGCGCGGCGCGACACGCAGCCATGTCCCGGCCTCATCATCGTCACGCAGCAACACGGTCTGCCCGCCGAGGTACGTGCCCAACTCGCGCGGCCCGGCCGGAGTTTCCTCGGCCAAATCGGCCTCCGACAAGGTATCCGATCGGCCAACGATCGGCTCGTCCGGCATCGCGCCCTCGTCATCCATTGCGGCGCCGGCCGCGTCGTCGAGTTCCGCCCCCGGCTCGCTCGGCAGCACCGCTCCCGGCGCGTCGATCTCCGGTCCCGGAATGTTGGCCGTCGGCTCGCCCGCCGGAAGGCCGTATCGGTCGACCTCACCCGCTTCCGACCGGGCGGTGTCGTTCGAAGCTTCAGGTGCGGGCTCGCTCGCCGGCTCGCTGGGGATCTCATAGCGATCCGGAGTTTCGCCCAAGATGGAATAGGGGTCCGGCTCGGCATAGGTGCCCGCCGCCCTCGGCGCGATGCCGGGCGTCAGCGGATGAGGCGGCGGTGCCAAGGGCGTCGCCGGGGCGCCTTCAGCCGACGCGATCGGCCCGCCCGACGTGCCGCGGGCCGCGAGGGGCTCGTCGTCCTCTGCGACGATAACGAAGGCCGTCTCCGTCGGGCCGCCGAACCAGCCCATCAATCCACTCCCCAGATAGAACGTCGCTCCCACCAGCAGCACTGCCGCCAGTCCAGCCAACACCGTCCGCGACTGCCACCAGCTGCCGGCCCGCAGATACTCAGGAACTTCCATCGGTGCCGTCGGCTGGTGCGCGATGGGGGCCGTCGCCGATGCCGGCACCCTCGCTTGCCGCTCGGCACCGATCTCTCGGTCGATGGTCGGCTTCGCGCCGACGCCTGCCGCCGCGCCGTGCGCCGCCTCGACCCGCACGCGCTTTCGCTCGCGTGCCTCGGTCGGAATGCCGTACATCCGATGCCTCAGCCGCGGATCGACGTCCGCCGGCTCGCCAAGCACCATCGTCAGCACGTGATGGCAAGCCGCAGCCTCGGCCAGGTGCACGTCCGACTCGAGGCAGATTCGCTCGAAGTCGCCCACCTGTTCCGGCGGCAGCACGTTGTCCAGGTACTCCGACACCGTATTCGGATCGAGCGCGATCCCGGAGCCGATTACCTGCGGCGCGCTCAACCGCAGCCGGCGCATCGTATCCCGCGTGCGGTGCACCAGATCTTCCGCGAACTCGCTGGACTCGATCTTCTGCGACAGCTCTTCCTTGTCGGCCGGGTCCAGGACATCGTCCAAATACGCAAGCAGCGTGCGGAGTGTCAATCGCATGGTAGGTGTGGGGACTGGGGACTGGGGACTGTCCGTTTACAGTATTTGTGCTGTTTCATGCCGGAGCCCGTGCAACAAAATCGGTAGAACGCCCGATTTCTGAAGAAAGTCCGCTAGCGGCATCGCCGCTTGCGGCTTAGCGCCCGCGCTGGCATGCCGCCAATCCCAGGAGCGACACCAGTCCCAGTCCGGCCGCGACCACGAGGGGATGCAGCCGCGGCGGCGAAACGTTGCTCTCGCGCCAACTGTCCACCCGCTCCCAGCCGTCCACCGTGCGCACCCAAGGCACGGAAAGTTTCGCGTGGCCCGAATGCGCGGACGCGATCATGGGCCCGGAGGCAACCGGCCCGACGCGAGACAGCAGCATTCCCGCGCCCAGCAGCAAACACGCGATTCCAACGATAAGACGCACGGCAATCCAGAAGGCGAGCCGCCGCTGGGGCGGGGCGGATGCATTGAGAGAGAAGATAAGGTGGCCGGCCGCTACGCGCGGGGCTCGGATGCCGTCGAAGCAACGCCCATGCCCTGCGTTGCGCGACGCAGGCCGCCACCCCCCGGAAACCGCTGTCCGGCTTGAAGTTGCGCCCCCGCGGCACGCCCCTCTTTCCACCGCTGCCGGCGCTGGGTGTGGCGAAAATGCAACGTCCGTACCACTTCTGCGGTGCAAAACTCGCACCAATTCCTAACGCCGTCCGCAGCCTGGGAGGAGAGCCGCGACGCCCCGCACATATTCCGCTGCCCGATCCACCGTCGCGGCTGGTCAGGTTTTCGCCACGCGCGCCGCCGCCCGCGGACCCAAATTTTTCACGTCCTTTTCGGCTCAAAATGTTTGGCCCTGCGCGTCCCATGGTTACAATTCAGGTAGATGAAATCGCAGACAATCAAACACGGATTCCACGGATATGCACGGATAGGAAATCAATGCGAACGGCACCTTTGAATCAGTGCCCATCCGTGAAATCCGTGGTTAATACGACCGGAATACACAAGCAGGCGCTAACAAGCACTTGGAGTCGTCCGTGACTCGCTATCGCATCCTCCTCTGCCGTGCCATCGAAGAAGCCGAGGGCTACACGGAGCTCGGCATGACCGACCACGCCCTCCGCGCTCTGCAACGGCGAGGCGCCCTGGTTCACGGCAATGGCCGGGCATGCTACCTGCTCGGCGAAACCTTGCGCGAACTGGCCCGCTACGAGGAAGCCCTCGCGCCGCTGGAGCGAAGCGCCGACCTGCTGCCCGACGACATCCACGTGCTGCTGGCGCTCGGTTGGTGCTACAAGCGCACCGGCCAGCTCGGCAAAGCCATCGACGCCCTGGAGCGGGCCGTGCGGGTTGACCCCAGCGAGGCCGTGTTGCATTACAACCTGGCCTGCTACTGGAGCCTGGCTCGCAATCGCACGCTGGCGCTACGATACCTGTCGCGGGCGCTGGAGATTGACACCAACTTCCGCGACCTCATCCCGGACGAGCCGGATTTCAACCCCCTGCGCCACGACCCCGGCTTCCGAGCCCTGATCGGCGTGGGCGTCTAAAGCGGCTGGCACTTGAACAGCTTGCCGCTTGAAAGAGCAGCCATAGCCTGACCGCCACGCTGTCCGGTCCGGAGGGCGTGGCCCTCCGGCTAGAGCAATTTCACTAAGAGCCTATCCCCATAACCGTAGCATGGGTCCCCGACCCGTGCGAAAACAGCCATCTAATGAAGTCACGCACGGGCCAGGGGCCCATGCTACAAGCTTGTTTTGGGATAGGCAGAAGTGCCACCAGAACCACTGAAGCAATCCGCCGTGTATTTTGAGGGCGTGTCATGGCAAAGCTCCTCGTTTTTCGCTGTAACCGGCCTCTCGGGGCCGTTTGGCTGGCTTCCCTTTCCGTCTCTTACGGCCACGACGCAAAGTGTTACGGGTGTT
Organism: uncultured Planctomycetaceae bacterium; assembly: GCA_964532675.1. Taxonomy (GTDB): domain Bacteria; phylum Planctomycetota; class Planctomycetia; order Pirellulales; family Lacipirellulaceae; genus JABDGM01. The sequence goes on along the minus strand of CAZHIV010000187.1, from coordinate 1,977 downwards.
TTGCGACTCCCACTTTGGCCCGCCTCCCGGATGCCTCGAACCGGTTTCAAAACCGGGGGCTAGCGCCCCGCGGCTGATCCGAGTCAGCCGGCGCGCTACCCTCTGGGTGGCCAGCGTCCGGTTCGATTTCCGGTTTTGAAACCGGTTCTAGCTAGGCTGCCTTGCCTCCGGCGTAGTGTCCCCAACTAGGCATCCTGCCGAACAGGCAAACCTTGCCGGCTGCGGCGGAACGGCCGATCGCGGAAAGGCGAGGCGTCGAGACGGTTGCAACGAGGCACCGGCGGAAAACTTGAGAACTGTTGTACTGATTCTGCGGACCAGGACCGGTTCTGCGTCGATTGGAAAGACGAGGGACTGAAACGCGTGTGACGATTGTCGCACTTTCGCGCTCGCGGGAACCCCCAAACCTCGGTCGCGCGGCACACCGCGGCGGCCATGCCGATTCGACCATCGCTGCGGCGGCAGCCGGCTTCTGCGCGTGAAGTCCCCGCCCCCCGCCGCCCACGTGAACTTCAGGGAAGGAGACACGATGAAAATTCATCTGGCCTGGATTCGTATGACCGCGTCAGCGGCCATCGTTGCGGGGGTGGGCATTGTGCCGGCCGCCGCTCAGTACGCCCCCTATCGGCCGCTTCCGCAACAGCCGGCGCCGCAACAGCCGGCGCCGCAACAGCAGGCGCCGCAACAGCAGGCGCCCGGCGCCGCGGCGGCCTCGGCCCAGGCTCCGTACACGGCGCAGCAGACGCCGCACGCCGTTGCCCCGTATCGGCCGGCGACCGCGCAGTATCCGCAGACGGCGGCGCCCTACGTACCGACCGCGCAGTACGTGCCCGCGGCGACGCCGCAGACCACGGTGCCGCACACTGGTTACCCGACGTATCCCGCCGTGGCGCGTCATCCGAACGGCGTGCCCACGCTGGCCGAAAATACCCCGATGCCCGCGCCACAAGCGCCCGCCAACGGCGCCGCCAACGGCTATAACGGTTACGCCAACGGCGCCGCCAATGGCCACAACGGCCATGCCGTCAACGGACATGCCAACGGTTACGCCGCGAACGGCTACTATCCCGCCACCCCCGGCTGCGAGTGCGACCAGGGCTACGCAGATTACGGCGTGAGCAGCTACTTCGACAATCCATTCCAAAATTCGCAGTGGTTCGGCGGTATCTACTTCCTCTACATGGAGCGCGACAACGCGACGCCCGTGAAGCTCACCGTCGAAGTCGAGCATGACACGATGCCCGATCCGTACTATCCGGACGCCGGCCGAACGGTGCTCGGCACGCACTCCGTCGACCACGACTACCGCGAGGGCCTCGAGGTCCGCTTCGGCAGCACGTTCACGATCAGCGAGCCCTGCGACACGGGCTGCTATGGCTCCGGCAACGGCTGCTCGCCGTGCGCGGCCGATACGTACGCTTGGGAAGTCGCGTGGTGGAGCCTGGATGACGACGCCCAGACGTACACCTACGTCCAGGACGCCGGCTACCCGACCCGCATCTACGGCATGAAGAACTTCGCCGGCCTGGAATACGATCGCGACGGCGCGGGCGCCGGCTTCGCCTATCGGCCGGTGAACGAGTATTACGGCTACGGCTTGCCGATTCCCGATCCGGGCGCGGGGCCCTATCCCGACGGCTACCTGGCCGTGCTGGCCCAGCACGTCCGCACCAACTTCAAGGCCCAGAACCTGGAGCTCAATTTCTTCCGCTTCCCCGTGTGCCAGGTGGCCTGCGGCGGCTGCGACACGGGCGGCTACGGCGCGTACGGCTGCGAGCAGCAGTGCTGCCCGTCATCCTTCTCGATGTACGGCTCCTGCGGCGTGCGGTACTTCCGCGTGGATGACGACTTCATGTACGCCAATGAGTTCGCCGAATGGGACGGCGGCGTGGCCGACATGCCCACGCACAACGGCTTCTACGACGGTGAAAGCAACGAACTGTACTACGACGTGCAGGTCGACAACCACCTCGTCGG
>CAZHIV010000186.1:0-4783 GCA_964532675.1 uncultured Planctomycetaceae bacterium | reverse complement strand
GCCGAGAAGATCCTGGCCTGGCAGGAGATGATGAAGAAGGTGCACGAAGGCCAGGTCGTGACTGGCAAGTGCATTCGCAAGATCAAAGGGGGCCTGCTGGTGGACATTGGCGTGAACGTCTTCCTGCCGGCCAGCCAGGTGGATATCCGCCGCCCGCACGACATCGGCGAGTACATCGGCAAGGAGATCAAGTGCCTGGTGCTGAAGATCGACGAAGCGCGGCGCAACATCGTGGTGAGCCGGCGAAGCCTCATCGAAGCGGAACGGGCGGCCAAGAAGTCTGAGCTGTTGAAGCAGCTCGAAGTCGGGCAGCTGCGCGCGGGAGTCGTGAAGAACATCGCCGACTTCGGGGCGTTTGTCGACTTGGGCGGCATCGACGGACTGTTGCACATCACCGACATGAGCTGGGGCCGCATCAATCATCCTTCCGAGATGGTCAAAATCGATGAGCAGATCGAGGTAATGGTGCTGCACATCGACTACGAGAAGGAAAAGATCGCCTTGGGCCTCAAGCAAAAGAGCGCCAGCCCCTGGGAACACGTGCCGGCGAAGTACCCCGTCGGATCGGCGGTGAAGGGCACGGTCGTCAACGTGATGAGCTACGGGGCGTTCGTGAAGCTAGAGGACGGCATCGAAGGGCTGGTGCACATCAGCGAGATGTCGTGGACCAAGCGGATCAACCATCCCAGCGAGCTGGTGAACATCGACCAGGAGGTCGAGGTGATGGTGCTCGATATCAACCAGGAAAAGCAGGAAATTTCGCTGGGTATGAAGCAGACGCAGGCCAACCCCTGGGACAAGGTGGCCGACCGATATCCCCCGGGCGCGCTGGTGAAAGGCAAGGTGCGCAATCTCACCAACTACGGCGCGTTCATCGAAATCGAGGAAGGCATCGACGGCCTCTTGCACGTCAGCGACATGTCGTGGACGCGCAAGATCGGCCATCCCAGCGAGGTGGTCGAGAAGGGGCAGGAGGTCGAGTGCAAAGTCATCTCCGTGGACCAGGATCGGCGGCGGATCGCCCTGGGTCTCAAGCAAATGGACGAAGATCCGTGGGCCACGGACATCCCGAACCGCTACCAGCCGGGCCAGCTCGTTAAGGGCAACGTCACCAAGATCACCAATTTCGGCGTGTTCGTCGGCTTGGAGGACGGCCTGGAAGGTCTGCTCCACATCTCCGAGTTGGCCGATCACAAGGTCGAAAATCCGGAAGATGTGGTGAAGGTGGGCGACGAGATCGAAGTCAAGATTCTGCGGGTCGATGCCGAGGAGCGGAAGATCGGCCTGTCGCGCAAGCGCGTCGAGTGGGGTGAAGAGCAATCGGCCGCCGTCGAGGGCCCGACGAACGGCTCGGGCGGCGGACAAGCGGCTCCGACGGAGCTCAAGGGCGGAATCGGCTCGGACTCGGGCCCGCTGTTCAAATCGGCCGCGGCGCCCAAGCAGGAATCCGGCGCGGCAGAATCGTCAGATGCCGCGCAGGACGACGCCTAGTCCAAGCAACGATAACCGTCACAACTGTGCAGAGGGCGGAGGGCACAGGGCTGAGGGCCGTGCCGAATTCCGGCCCTCCGCCCTTAGCTCTCCGCCCTCAGCCCTTTTCATTGCTACCTCCCGAACGCGGCGCACATTCCCCCCACGGCGCCCTATCTGGCCCAGGATGCAGCCGCTAGCAGCGGCGAGTCGATGATTGCGCACAGGGCAGGGGCTAATCCTCCCTGCTCTCCAATCCGCCCGTCCTGAAGCTCCCTCCCCGCGCCCTCCCCCGATGCCTACCACTACGTCCAAGAAGCGGAAATCCGGCGGCGCCGTGCAAACGCCGCTCGAGACCTACCTTCGCGAGATCAACGAAACGGCTCTCCTGAATGCCCAGGAGGAGCGCGATCTGGCCACCCGCATCGGACAGGGCGATACGCGGGCCCGCGATCGGATGGTGCGCGCCAACCTGCGGCTGGTGGTCAATATTGCCCGCGGCTATTCGGGCAAGGGACTCGGCCTGCAGGATCTCATCGAGGAGGGCAACCTCGGCCTGCTGCGGGCCGTCGAAGGCTTCGACCCGGCCATGGGCACCCGCTTCAGCACCTACGCCAGCTACTGGATCAAGCAGTCGATCAAGCGGGCGCTGATCAACACGGGCAAGACGATCCGCATCCCCGCCTACATGGTCGAGCTGCTTTCGAAGTGGCGGCGGGCCAGCGCGCGGCTGACCGAAGAGCTCGGCCGCACACCCACGCCGGAAGAAGTGGCCCGCGTTCTCGGCCTGGCCAAGAAAAAGCTGCCCATCATCAAGAAGGCCATCAAAATCTACAACGCCACGCCGCAGACCGACCAGGCCGAGGCCGGCTGGACCCTGGGCGACATGGTGATGGACGAGCGGCAACTGACGCCCGACGATGCGCTGGTGGAAAGCGATTGCCTGCACCACGTCATGGACATGCTCACCACGATGGACCAGCGCGAAGCCACCGTGCTGCGGATGCGGTTCGGACTGGACGGCTTCGAATCGCGCACGCTCAAGGAGATCGGCGAGCAGCTCGGCCTCACGCGCGAACGCGTCCGCCAGATCGAGACCGAAGCCCTCAACAAAATGGCCGACAGCATGGAAGACCCCCGCGACCGGCTGGATGAGGCCAAATAACGCCGCATGGACCAGGGTGGGCAGCACCCGCATGCCAACCACTTGCTCCTCTGGCCAAGTGCGATTTGGCGTTTTCGCGGAGGACCGTTAGAATTAGGTCGGCTTGTTTCGGCTGCTTTATTCGGCAAGTGCCGAGCGCGAAAGGGGTCCAATGCGCGTCATCTCCGCAAAGATTCTCGATCCTACACATTTGGAGCTAAGTCAACCGCTCGACGCTTCGCCGGGCGAGGTGATTCAGATCTCGCTGCCGACCGAAGGCGAGGACGAGATGGCCGTATGGCGGGAGGCAGGCAAGCAGCACTTGCTGGATGCCTACGCCGACGAGGATGCCGTCTATGACGAGTTATAGCTTCGGCGATGTGGTGTTAGTGCGTTTTCCTCAATCCGGAACCACCGCCCGAAAGCAGCGCCCCGGCATCATCGTCCTCGACATAGGTGATGCCGATCTCGTCATAGCGCCGATTACGTCCAAGGCGCGGACTCAAATGGGCGACATGCGGCTCGCCGACCTCGCCGGAACCGGCTTGATCCGGCCATCGTGGGTACGCTTGGCCAAAGTCGCCACCCTTCTGAAAACCGATGTCGTTCGGGCGTTAGGCCGCCTGTCGCCGCCGGATCGAAACCTTCTCGGTCAGAATTGGCAGAAGCTGTATGGCAGCTTTGTCTCGTAAGCGGGCCCGCAGGAACTGCTCGTCAAATTGCGACCGGTGGTCGCGGCTTTTTGACGGGGCGGTTCATCAAAGCCCTGCTGCGGCCGGCGATTGGATTTCTCTCCCGCGTTCGGCTATCATTCACTCCCGTCGGGCAAATCTGCATTCGTCGACCAGCACCAGGAGACGAAGCCGTGGCAAAACGCAAATCGACCGCTTCCGCCAAACCGCGAACCAACGCGAAGCCCAAGCGCAGCTCCTCCGCGTCGCAAGACGGCGCGCCGTCCGCCGCGGCGAGCACCTCCCGAACGGGGGCGCCGCGGACGATCTCCGGCCCGGAGATTGGCCGCGTGGCCGGCGAGATCTGGGCCCTGTTGAGCGACAACGGCGAGCAAACGCTGGCCGCGGTTAAGAAGTCGGTCAATGCGTCTCCAGACGTCGCGCTGGCCGCCATCGGCTGGCTGGCCCGCGAAGACAAGCTCGAATTCACCACCAGCGGCCGGACCGTCAAAGTCTCGCTCCGCTAGCCGCGTCCGGGGACTGGCTCATTTTGCGGAGTCCGCGGAGCAAAATGTGCCTGTCCGCCTGGCCGGGGTTGTTCGACTACGACGAGTGGCGTAGCGAGTTCGGCACGACGAACTTTATGTCCGACGGCAACGATGACGGCCTCGTCGACGCGGCCGACTACGTCGTCTGGCGAAAGCACCTCCCGCCGCCCGCTAGCGGCGCGGCGCTCGATGCGGCGGTGCCGGAGCCAGGTGCATTGCTGTTAGCAGTCCTCGGTAGTCTTATGTTTGCAGCTGGCAGACGGCGTGAACCTGTCCTTCCGGTTCCCTCATCTATAAACCTCCGGTCCCCTCCCCACTGATCCTTCCGGTCCCCTCCCCTCGGCGGGGAGGGTTAGGGAGGGGGGAGAACGAGCGAAAATGTACCACGACCAAGAACAGCGCAATTTCGCTCGCCAACTGCGCAATAACGCCACCGCTGCGGAACGCCGGTTATGGCGAGCGCTCCGCGCTCAGCAACTCGACGGCTACAAGTTCAGGCGCCAGGCGGCGATCGGTCCCTACATCGTTGATTTTGTCTGCTTTTCTCACAAGCTGGTGATTGAGCTCGATGGCGTGCAGCATGCGGAAGGTGATGCGCCCCAGCGCGATGCGGCGCGGACAGCGTGGTTGGAGTCGCGCGGCTTTCAGGTGCTGCGATTCTGGAATCACCAGTTGGATGAGGGCTTGAAGTTGGTGGTTGATGAGATTCGCGGGGCGCTGGAGAAGGGGCAGCCCCCCTCCCCAGCCCTCCCCGCCGAGGGGAGGGAGCCGGAAGTTGGAGATCGCCGAAGGGAGGGAGCCGGAAGTGATTGATAATCGAGGAACCGGGCAATGACTCTTCGCCGCAATGTGCTGTGGTCGCAGAAATGGGGACGCAGCTTTTCCTGACTCGCACCACGTCAGGCGGAGCCTGACCTACGTTGCGACACAGCAACCGGCGTGCCATAACT
>CAZHIV010000185.1:0-4498 GCA_964532675.1 uncultured Planctomycetaceae bacterium | reverse complement strand
GTCAGCCCACGGAAAGATAGCCGCGAAAACCACAAGCCGCGCAGCGGCGACATCTCTGCGCTGTCGCCGCTGCGCGGCTTTCCTATTAGACTCTATGCTATCCCGTGGGCTCACGCCCACGGCTAAGCGATAGCGCCGCTGCGCGGCTCAATGCGCGATGTGCGCCCGACGAGTTCAACCTCAATGCCCACCTCATCCCGCGACCGTTGGCTGGCCGTCAATTACGCGGCGACGATCTTTACCAGCGCGTTCCTGCTGTTTCAGATCCAGCCGCTGATCGGCAAGTACATCCTCCCCTGGTTCGGCGGCAGCCCGGCCGTGTGGACCACCTGCCTGCTCTTCTTTCAAACGCTGCTGTTCGCCGGCTACGCCTACGCCCATCTCATTCACTCGCGTTGGGGCCCGCGGCAGCAGGCGATGATTCACATGGGATTCCTGGCGGCTGCCGCCCTGATGCTCGGCGTGCTGCCCAGCGACCGCTGGCAACCGCAAGGTTACGACGCCCCGGTGCGAAGCATCCTCATGATCCTCACGGTGAGCGTGGGCCTGCCGTACTTCGTCCTTTCCTCCACCGGCCCGCTGCTCCAGGCCTGGTTCGCCCGCTCGTTCCCCGGCCGCATGCCGTACCGGCTCTACGCGCTGTCGAATCTCGGCTCGCTGCTGGCGCTCGTCAGCTATCCGTTCTATTTTGAATCGGCCTTCACCTTGCCAAGGCAGGCGATCCTGTGGTCGGCGGGATTCATCGTGTACGCCCTGCTCTGCGGCTACGCGGCCTGGCGATTGTGGACCGGCGGCGACGCGCGCTCCTCGCGCGGCGTCAAGTCTCGAAGAAACTCGCGGCCGAAAACAGACGAGCCGCCGCCCGCCCCGGGCTGGATCCAGTACGTTCTATGGCTGGCCTGGCCGGCGCTGGCCTCCGTCGTGCTGCTGGCGACCACGAACCACGTTTCCACCGACATCGCCGCGGTGCCCTTCCTGTGGGTCGTGCCGCTGGCCCTCTACCTGCTCACGTTCATCATCGCGTTCGACCGGCCGGCGTGGTACCGCCGCGCTCCCGTGGCCGTGCTGATGCTCGCGGCCATTTACGGCACGGGATTCATGCACGGCTTGGGCGTCGGATGGAAAAATGCGAATGAACTGGGCGACGCCGGAATGTTGGGCCTTTTCTGCTACTTTTTGATCGATCCGACCACCGAATTTCACGTGGCGACGTGGCAGTTTCTGGCCGTGAATTTCGCGGCGATGTTCGTGATCTGCCTGTTGTGCCACGGCGAGTTGGTTCGCGGGCGCCCCCATCCAAACTACCTCACGGCGTTCTACCTGATGATCGCCGCAGGCGGCGCGCTGGGCGGCGCGTTCGTCACGCTCGTGGCGCCGAGCCTCTTCGTCACCGTCCTCGAATGGCGGCTTGCGCTGGGCGTCGCCTGCCTCGTCGGAATCGGATTCGTACTGCGGGCGCTCGTCGATTTCGTTTTTCGCGACGACGACAACCGATCCCGCCGGCTCGGCGACTACGTGCTGCTGGCCGGGCTCGTGCTGGGCGTCTTCCTGCCCTCGGCCGTGATGCTGCTCGATCTGGTCGAATTCCTGCAGCCGTACACGCCTGGTTCAATCTATCGCACGCGCAACTTCTTCGGCACGCTCGCGGTTGTCGAACGCAAAGCAGACGAACCGTTGGAACGCTACCATCTCCTCCGCCACGGCGCGATTACTCATGGCGCACAGTTCATGCATCCAGACCGCCGACGCGAGCCGATGACCTACTACGCGCCCACCAGCGGCGCCGGACTGGCCATCGACCACTACCGGAGCCAGCTGCAGTCCGAAGGCATGAAGCTAGGCGTCGTCGGCCTGGGCACGGGCTCGCTGGCCGCCTATGCCGAGAAGAGCGACGCGGTCACGTTTTACGAAATCAATCCCGCCGTCGTCGAAATCGCGGAGAACAACCGTTGGTTCACGTACCTGGCCGATTGCCGCCAGCGCGGCGCCGAATGCGACATCCGCCTCGGCGACGCCCGCCTCACGCTCCGCCGCGAGCTGCACCACAATTCCCCTCCCCTTGATGGCGAGGGGTTAGGGGAGGAGACCGGCCAGCAATACCACGTCCTCGTGCTCGACGCCTTCAGCGGCGACGCCATCCCCGTTCATCTGCTCACCGTCGAGGCTTTTGAGCTCTATTTAGCCCACCTCGCCCCACCCGGCGGCCCCGCGGCACCCGGCGGCGGCGGCGGCGAGGGAGCGATCGCCGTTCACATCTCCAACCGCTACCTCAATCTCGAGCCGCTCGTGCGAGGCATCGCGCGGCACTTCGGCCTCCGCGCCTTATATGTCGAAAACGAGAGCGACGACGAGAATCTCGTCTACAGCGCCGATTGGATCGTCCTCACGCGCAACGCGCGGCTGGCCGAGGAGCTGAGACACACCGCAAAGGTCCCCCACCCGGCGGCCCATACCATCCTCTGGACCGATACCGATAGCAGCGTGCTGGACGTGCTCCAGTAGAGAGCACAATTGGTGTGTCTCGCCAAGCCTCGACACACCCTACTGCTTCTGCAAAAAAAGGCGTAGGGTGTGTCGAGTCCGCGAGACACACCAGAATCTTCGAGTGCGGGAGGCGTCTCGGACGCCGATTTCGCATCGATCGCGCGAAACATTGGACGATGGAATCCGCCATCGCGGTCAGAGACCGCTCCCACGGGAGTTTTGGTGCAAAGCGTGCCGAACTTGGGCTCAAGCATTCTCGCAGAGGTTGGCGCGTTCCATTTCCAGGAGTCGGCGCTTCATTTGCAGACCGGAGGGCGCCGAGTAGCCGCCCAGCTCGCCGCCCGCTGCTAGCACTCGATGGCACGGCACCACTAGCGGAAAGCGATTCCTCGCCATCACGCTGCCCACCGCGCGAGCGGCCCCCGGAGAGCCGCACACCGCCGCCAGTTGGCCGTAGGTGCGTACCTGGCCCCAGGGAATCCGCCGGCAGGCCTCCACCACGCGCCGCGCGAAGGGCGAAAGGCGATCGAGCGCCAGCGGCACCTCGGCGAAATCGACCGGTTGGCCCTCGGCAAATTGCCGCAACCTGGCGACCAGCTCCTCGATCCACGTCGGTGCGCCCTCGGGTTGAAATTCGCCCGCCAGGCAAAAACAATGAGGAGGCAGTCGCAGCGAGCGAGCCAGCGCCACCTCGGCATGTCGACGCAAGGCATAACCGAACACGATGCCTTGCAGCAGATCCTCGCGCCAGGCGACGGCCATCCAATCCAATTCGGTCGCGAAGGCCATCACGCGGGTCCGATCCTCGCACACGGCGAAGGCGCGCCGCCGCCCCATCGGATCGGCGCTCACGGTTCGATTGACCGTAGTAAGCATCAACGTTACCCTCCTAGCTTGCGTCGTCCGATGCGTGCGACGACTATTTTGACAGCTCGCAGGCCCCCCTTTTATACTTGAAGAAGGCGGCGTCGAAAAGGACCGGCAAATTTCCGCGACTTTTCTCGATCCGGAGGAACACCGCAAACGATGAATGCCTACCATTCGCTGGCGGACGACTACTACGTGAGCATGAACCTGAGCACCGAAATGGAGCTGACGGGAAGCCGCGAAGCGATTCTTCACTACTTCGAGCAGATGCAGCGCAAGTACCCCGAGCTGCGGAATTTCTATGCCCGCGAAAAGGGGGATTTCGTGCTGGAGGCCGACAAGGAACAAGGCAGCTACCGCTGGTGCTCCGTCGAGCCGCGGCGGATTTGTTCCGGGTACGTCAACCCGGGCTCGTTCGATTCGGCGCTCGATCAGCATCGGCACGCGCTGGAGCTCGCGCCGTACGGCTTGTCGCTCAGCCGGCTCGATTGCGAAGCGCTCGACCTCATGATGGGCTTCGACTTCACCTACCGCGGCAACCAGAACCAGCTGATCGCCGAAGCGCTCGGCGTTTGTCCCGCTTTCGAGAAGCTCAGCGGCATGCCGGGCACCATGTTCATCAGCAACGAGCCGGCGCTCACCTTCGCGCTCGACGAGGAATGCCGCACGCAATGCCGCGTGAACGTCGAAACGCGAACCAACGCCTACCAGATTCGCACCGGCGAGTTTCACGACGAGCAGGTGAGCGTCTACGTCACCGCCCGGCAATACGGCAGCCTGCCGCCGGATGCGAGCTACGTCGACGTGATCGACCGCCTGGCCCGCCTCTGCCGCGAAGTGGTGGACGGCTACGTCGTCGACGGCGTGCTGCAGCCGCTGGCCCGCGCCATCGCCCTGGAATAGTGCCGCGCTGCCGCGCGGGAAACCGTTCGCGAGCCGGCGGGTTTATCCCGCCGGGACAAGCCGGCGGGTTCACCCCGCCGGGGCAAGCCCGGCGGCTCGCCTCCAGTCTCGAAACTCGCCGCTACCCGATCAGCCGCTGCACGCTGTCGATCAGCCGGTCCATCGGGAACGGCTTGCGGATGTAGTCGTCGACGCCCAGCATCTCGGCGTACGCCTTGTGCCGGCTGCCTTCGTTCGCGGTGAT
>CAZHIV010000184.1:0-10545 GCA_964532675.1 uncultured Planctomycetaceae bacterium | reverse complement strand
CGGCCCTCGAAAAATACGGCGACGAGTCCTGGGTCACCCACGTCTTCACCGCCGGCGGCACCGTCCTCAACGCGCTGGGCAGCGAACCCGTGCCATATCTTGTCGCGTTGCGAGAAGCAGCCCAGAAAAAGCATTAAGGGGGCAAAAGGGGACCCAGCAGCACGGAAGGCACCCAATAATCAGTGATGCCCCCTTCTCCCCGCCGTTATGGTGGTTTCTCGGCTGAGTCACTGCTGCGTTGGCGGCGACTGATCGGTAGAATAAGTAAGTGGGAGACAACTAGCGGAGTTTGCGCGATGAATTGGCGAGAGCGAATTTCAGTCGATCCGGCCGTATGCCACGGTCAAGCATGCATCAAAGGAACGCGGATCATGGTATCGGTGGTGCTGGACAACGTGGCGGCCGGCGTCGGCGTCGATGAATTACTCAAAAGCTACCCGACGCTAAAGGGCGAAGACATTCAGGCCGCACTGGAGTATGCCGCTGAACTGGCGCGCGAGCGCACGGTGTACTTACCGAGCGGCGTCGCTTGATGAAGTTCAAGGTCGATGAAAACATGCCGGTCGAAGTGGCCGCGCTATTGGCTGGCGCCGGGCATGACGCCCTGACCGTCCCCGATCAACAATTGGGCGGTCGGCCCGATCCTGACGTGGCAACCGTTTGCCGGCAGGAAGCTCGCGCCGTCGTTACGCTCGACTTGGACTTTTCGGACATTCGCGCGTATCCACCAGCCGATTACGCCGGAATCATTGTGTTGCGGTTAGCTCGACTCGATAAGCATCGGGTATTGAGTGCTGTCCAACGCTTGTTGCCCGTGTTGGTCCAAGAACCGCTGGTCGGCAAGTTGTGGATCGTGGAAGAGACGACCGTGCGGATTCGCGGTTGAGCCGATTCATCCATCAAACAGGTCGTCCTTCCACGGACAGTGTTCCTCGAATACGGAGCGGCCGGCCACGCAAGGCACCCAATAATTAGTGATGTCCCCTTTTCATCCCCCAAGCGGATGACCGAGCACGGCATCGAAGTCTACGGCGGCGGCGAAGGCGGCGCGGCCCTCGACAAATACGGCGAAGAGTCCTGGGTCACCCACGTCTTCACCGCCGGCGGCACCGTCCTCAACGCGCTGGGCAGCGAACCGGTGCCGTACCTCGTCGCCCTCCGCGCGACGGCCGACAAAACTTCTTCCCACGCTACGTAGTCCAAACGTCTCGCCAGATGTGGTACATTAAATGAGTCGCCAGATGAGCTTTGGCCGGCAGATTCGATTAAGGATTCAAAATGCCAAGTCTGTTGAAACAGCAGCGGGAAGCAATCCTCCAAATCGCCGCGAAACACGGGGCTCGCAACGTCCGTGTCTTTGGTTCTCTGAGTCGTGGCGGAGAGACCAACGACAGCGACATCGATCTGCTTGTTGACCTGGATTCGAACCGCTCACTGCTTGACCAGGTGGGTCTTAAGCAAGAGCTGGAGGAATTGCTTGGCCGGCGCGTCGATGTCGTGGTCGAAGGCGGTATTAGCCCCTATCTAGAGGAGCGGATTCTCTCCGAGGCCGTACCGTTGTGAAGGACGATCGCGTCTACCTGGCACACATTCGCGACGCAATCCAGCGGATCGATGCGTTTACGGCTGGTGGGCGCGACGCATTTATGGCCGATTCAATGGTACAAGACGCGGTCATTCGGAATCTCGAAGTAATTGGTGAGGCAGTCAAAGGACTATCCGAAGAATTACGTGTGGCCAATACTGAAATCCCCTGGAAACAGATCGCTGGAATGCGCGATGTGCTGATCCATCATTACTTCGGGGTGAAACTAGAAACCGTCTGGCAAGTCGTCGTCGAGCATCTGCCACGACTGAATGAACGCGTTCGACAGCTGCTTGGCGAATGACTGGGAAGCGACCCATGGCCGCCGTACCGCCAACCCCTCGGCCCCAAGCCGCGCCTGCCTCGCTCGATGGGATGGAGCAAACGCGAAGGCCGCTCGATCGGGCAGTGGCGACAATGTGCTCGATTGCCGGTTTCTACGGCATCGCTTTCGGAGCATTGTCAGCTCCATCACTATTACTCAATCTGAATGCGTTGATTGTTGCGACACCTCACATTCTATTCGGCATCAGCTATTGGATAGCGGCCAACGGCATACGCCAGCATAAAGAGTGGGCTCCACTGTTAGCTGCGTCATGTGCAGTAAGCACGGCGATATTAGGTTCGGCGGCGGTAGCTCAAGGAGGTTTGGATGCTGGCGGCACGGTTTGGTGGACCACTTATGCGATCTACTTTGCTTGTCTTGCGGTTCTGTCGATACGACTGTGTTTCCACCGTCAATTCAGTCTCCGCGCTTTGCTGGCGATTACCACCATTGTAGCCGCAATGCTTGGCGTGATTGCTTTTATGTTAAGGCTGTAACTCGCATCGACAATGGTGCGGTGCGGCCGAGAAGAGCGAGTGGCCGCCGATATTTGGTCGCCGAATTACCGGGCAACAAGGTTACCTTGGTCGGCCGACCACCTCGGCCGCTTCGTCGCACAAGCGCTGGGCTTCGGCCGGCGTTTTGGCCTCGGCCATGATGCGGACGATTGGCTCGGTGTTGCTTGAGCGCACCAAGAGCCAGGCGTTTGGCCAGTCGAGGCGCAGGCCGTCGAGGCGGTCGGGCACGGCGTCGGGAAAATGGCGCTGCAGGCGGTCGAACGACTCGGCAACCTTGTCGCGGGCCGTCTCGATCTTCGTTTTGCACATCGCGTACTGCGGCAGCTCGTCGGCCAGGTCGCTCACCGGCACGTGGCGCTCGGCCATCGCATCGAGCACCAGGGCCATGCCGACGAAGCTGTCGCGCACCAGGCCGACGCGGGGATCGATCACGCCGCCGTTGCCCTCGCCGCCGAGCATCGCCTGCTCGCGGAGCATTGCGTCGACCACGTTCGCCTCGCCCACCGCCGAGCGAAAGAAGGGCACGCCATGCTGCCGGGCGACGTCTTCGGTCATCCGGCTGGTCGAGCAGTTGGTAACGATGGGGCCGAGTCGCGGCGGCAGGCGGTCCGCTTGTATTTCATCGTGGCACCGGCGGCTCGCCGGTGAGTCGCCTGTATTCCCTGGTGGCACAGGCGAGCCGCCTGTGCCACTGCTGCCTGTGCCACTTGCTAAATTGAGCAAGAGGTGATTCGCGCAAATGGCCAGCGTGTACTCTTCGCCAATGTACCGGCCACCTTCGTCGATGATCGCCAGCCGGTCGGCGTCGGGGTCCTGGCAGAAGCCGACATCGGCCCCTGCTCGCGTCACTTCCGCCAGCACGCCGGCCAGGTTTTCTGCAGTCGGCTCCGGCGGATGCGCGAACAAGCCGTCCGGCTCGCCGCCCAGCAAAACGACGTCGCACCCCAGCCGCTCCAGCAGCGGCCGACCCAGCACGCTGCCCGAGCCATGATTCGCATCGAGCAAGACTCGAAACCGCCGGCGGCGGATGCGCTCCACGTCGACGATCCGTTCGACGAGCGCCAAATGCCCCGTCACCGTATCGTCGATCGGCCTAGCCGCCGCGGCATCGAGCATCCCCGCGATCCTTCCGCCCTCCGCCTTCCCCCTTCCGCCTTCCTGAAATCGCTCAAGCACGACTTTCCCCACATCCGCCGGCACCACGCGTCCGGCCGCCGAAAACAGCTTGAGCCCGTTATACTCTGCCGGGTTGTGGCTGGCACTGATCTGCACGCCGCCCGCGCAACGGTGCTCGCGCACGAGAACGCCGGTGGTTGGCGTCGCGGCGACGCCGCCGTCGAGGACAGGCCGGCCGCCGCCTTGTGACAGCCCGGCGGCAACGGGTGTGACCAGTGGCCCGCCGTTGGCCCGCCCGTCGCGAGTGACGACCACCGGACCGCTCGGCAGCATCTCGGCAAACGCCGCCGCGTAGCGGTAGGCGATATCGGGCGTCAGCGTTTCGCCCACCACGCCCCGCAAGCCAGATACGCTGATGATCAGTTCGCTGGCCAAGTTGCGACAAATCCCTACGATAGGCACCTAAGGAACGACCCGGATTATTGCCCAGGCCGACCAGGACGGCAACCGCCGGCGACAAATTGGACCTGTTGCCCGCTGCCGCCGTCGCTTCTAATGAAGTAATTAAATCTGTTCGGGAATTGCCTGCAGGGAACGGCCTCCGTGCCGTTCCGTCGCTGCGTCGTGCAACGCGCAAGCGCCGTGGAGGGCGTTCCCTACAGAAACGGTCAGACTTCCATGTCGAGCGAACTTCCCACACGCCGCGGCTTCCTGCAAGGCCCGATGCCAGCATCGGTCGCCGCGTCGGTGCCGCGCGCTTCCTCCGCGCCGTTGACGAAAGAACGCGGCTCGCTCCTCGCGAGCGTCCGCCGGCGGATCATGGCGTGCGAGTTCGAAGTTCAGCTGGCCGCCACCCGCGACGACGACTCGATGGAGCACGTCTTTTCGGCGTTCGACCTGGCCGAAGCGCTGGAAGCCCAGATGACGGTGTACCGCAGCGAGAGCGAGGTGATTCGCATCAACCGCGCCGCCGCTTTCGACCCGGTGCAGGTTGAACCGCGGCTGTTCGCCCTGTTTCGCCAAACGGAAAGGCTGCATCGCGAAACGGATGGCGCGTTCGACATCACCAGCGGGCCGCTCACCGAAGCCTGGGGGTTCTCGCGCCGCGAGGGTCGCGTACCGAGCGAAGCGGCGATCGCGGCAGCCCGCGAGCGGGTAGGAATGCAATACGTCTCGCTGGACGGCGACGCGAGAACGATCGCCTTTCGCAAGCCCGGCGTCACGGTGAATCTCAACAGCATCGGCAAGGGCTACGCGCTCGACCGCATGGCGGAGCTGCTGGCCCTCAACGCGGTCGACGATTACCTGCTGCACGGCGGCAAGAGCAGCGTGCTGGCCCGCGGCACCCAGCCAGGGGTAGAGGAGGGCACCGGCTGGACCGTCGGCCTGCGGCACCCGCTGCACCCGGCCGAGCGATTGGCGGAGTTTTATCTCCAGGACCAGGCGCTTTCGACTTCCGGCTCCGGCACGCAGTTCTTCATTCGCCGCGGACGGCGCTACGGCCACATCCTCGACCCGCGCACCGGCCGGCCAGCCGAGGGGCTGTATTCGGCCACCGTGATCGCGCCGACCGCGACCGAGGCCGACTCGCTTTCGACGGCCTTCTACGCGATGGGACCCGAAGGGGTTGAAAAATATTGTGCCTCGCATCCGGAGATCGCGGCCCTGCTGGTTGCGCCGGCCGAACGGGAAGGCGACGTGCGGCTGTTCGACTTCGGACTGGATGAATACCAAAGAACGGGCGAGCCAGATCGCCGCGTGTAAAGCATACCGCCAAGGAGCAGAAACGGCCGCCGAGCCGCGAAGGATGAAGCAACGCCGCGGCGTTGAATCCGAGAGGCCATCCGATGGTGGGATCCCTTTTTCACCCTAGCACCTATTGGGGGATCTTCGCGTTCCTCGTGCTCACCGGGTGCGGGCTTCCGATCCCGGAAGAAGTGGCGATTGTGCTTGCCGGCGTGTTGAGCGCCGAGGGTCACTTGCGACCGGAACTGGCGTTTGCCGTTTGTTTATCGGGAGCGGTGGTGGGCGATTGCCTGTTGTACGCGATCGGATACCACTGGGGGAGAGGCCTGCTCGCCGCACACCCGACGTTGGCCAAGTTGCTTCATGCTCAGCACGAGCCGCGCTTCGAGCAAGTGATCGATCACCATGGCCTGAAAGTGATGCTGTTGGCTCGCTTCCTGGTCGGCATTCGTGGTCCGGTGTATCTCGCGGCCGGTGCGGTGCGGATGCCCTTTCGCCGCTTTCTGCTTTACGATCTGGTGAGCGCCGCGATCGTGGTGGGACTCTTCTTTGGATTATCGTACGCCTATGGCGACGATATCGCCCGCTGGATTCGCAGGGCGGAATGGGCGGTGACGCTGCTCGTCGTGCTGATCGTGATAACGGTCGGCGGGCTGATGTATCTCGGCCACCGGCAGCTAATCTTGACGACCATCTTCGGTAGCGACTCGCCGTCGGACCGTTAGTCGAGATCGGCAAGGCGCGCGAATCCGGCGAAGCGCTGAATGAAATCGGCCAGGTGACCGCGAGCCACGAAGTCGTCGGCGTTCCAACGCTCGTCCGTAAGAACCGCTCGATTGCTGGCCGGCACGACATACGTCTCGGCAGCTCGCCGCTGGCCGTCGTCGCAAATGATCCATAGCGATTGGCGCTCGTAGAAATCGTCCTCGAAGCGGTCGAGCCGCGCCATGGCGGCCTGGTCCACGTCCAAGTAAACCACGCCCCGCGCCGAGTCCTTCTCATTTGCCGCGCTGATGCCGGGGAACTCGGCGCCGTCGACGCGGAAAACGGCATAGCCGGCCGCTGCGCCGCGCACACTGGCGCATTGCTGCCCGGCCACGGCCTGCCAGATCTCGGGGTACATCAGCGTGCCGTATGTGAAGACGTTCATATCGAAACTATACTAGCTTCATGACAACGCCGCCACGAATCACCAGCCGGCAGAATCCGCGCGTCAAGGAGGCCGCGCGGCTGCGGACCGGGCGCGGGCGGCGGCAACAGGGGAGGATTCTCATCGACGGGGCACGGGAAGCCATCCGCGCGGTTGCGGCCGGCGTGCGCTGCGTCGAGGCCTTTGTGTGCGAAGAACTGTGCCATTCGAGGGAAGCCGAGCAGGCGATAGCGGCGCTCCAGTCGGCCGGCGCGGAGATTTGGAGCGTCGCGCCCGGGGTCTATGCCAAGCTCGCATTCGGCGAGCGCGACGACGGGGTGATCGCCGTGGCGGAAACGCCCCGGCGGAAGCTGAGCGATCTGCAACTCCAGCCGCGGCCGATCGTGGCCGTGCTGGAAGGCGTCGAGAAACCGGGCAACGTCGGCGCGATCCTGCGCAGCGCCGACGCCGCGGGCGTCGACGCCGTGATCGTCGCCGATCCGCGCACCGATCTTTACAACCCCAACACGATCCGGGCCAGCCTGGGCACCGTGTTTCGCGACAATGTGTGCGAAGCGACGTCTGCGGAGACGCTGGAGTGGCTCGACGGCAAGAACTTGCCGATTCTCGCCGCCAGGCCCGATGCCGAACGTCTCTACACTGAAGTCGACTTGCGCGGCGGCGCGGCCATCGCGCTGGGAAGCGAAGCGGAGGGGTTGACGGACGCCTGGCGGGGGGCGAACGTGACGCCCCTGCGGCTGCCCATGCACGGCCTGGCCGACAGCCTCAATGTCTCGACGACCGCGGCCGTATTGTTTTACGAAGCGTTGCGGCAACGCGGCGACAAGTAAATCGCGACACGAGGCTGCCGGAGTCGCTACCGCTCCGCGCGGGCCTGCATGGCGAGTTGATCGATGCGGCGCGCCTTTTCCCAATCTTTTTTGTAGTCCACCGGAACAAGCTGGGTGACGTCGGTCCCGAATTCCCCTTCCAAATCAGTACCTTCCAGATTGAACCCGATCAGCACGTCGCGAATCGCCGTCTGCAACTCCGGCGACAGATTGTAGACATAGCCGATGGTGGCCGGCGGGAACCGCTCCGATTCGTAGATCGTGCGAATCGCGTCGGGGTCGACGTCGTCCTTTTCGATCATCCGCTCCAGGATGTCGCTGGCCACGGGGGCCGCTTCGTACTCCTTGGCCGCGACGCCCTTGATCGATTCCTCGTGGTCCAGCGAGAAGCCCCAGGAGTAATCCCGGTCCGGCCGCATGTCTTTCTGATCCCGCAGCAGCATCAGCAGCGCTTTGCAGCCGGAATTGGAGTCGGGCCTGGTGAACGTCACCTTACGGTCTTTCAAGTCGTCGAGTTCCTTGATCGGGCTGTCGGCCGGTACGATGACCCGCATCGTGTAGCCGAACGAGCCGTCCTCGCGGCCGAACGTGCACAGCGGCACGAAGCCGTCGCGCTGCACGGCCGTCGGCACAATGCCCGTATTCAATCCGGCGATGTGCAGCTCGCCTTTTTGCATCGCGTCGAGCTGCTCCTGAACCGAGTTGAAATGGATGTACTCCACCTCGCGGCCCGTCTTTTCGGCGAGCGCATCCAAGAGCGGCTGCCACGCCTCTTCGGGCACGCTCTCGGTCTCGGAGGCCACGTACGAAAACACAAGCGTTTCGGGCACAATGGCCTTCGCGGGATCGTCCGGCGCATCGGCCACCAGATCGTTGTCCTTATCGGGAAAGCTCATCTTGGTAGACGCCGTAGCCACGTTCGCGCTGAGAATGCGGCCGAATACGTTCTCCGACAGCTCGTTCCGCGCCGCCGGCTCCAGGGTCGACGACCACCAGTAAGCGGCCAGGCCGAGGATCGCCACGGGCACGACGACCAACAACACACGACGCAGCGAAAGAGCAGGTTGCTCGCTCATCGAAGATGACCTCCCAATGCGGACCCGCGAGGGCGAATCGCGCGATAACGAAAAGCTACTGATTGAGTCGGCAACTGGACAGGATACCATCCCGGATGCACAAATCAAAGAAGGCGAAAACCGGCGAGAAACCGCTATGTCTCGAGTGACTGCGCGGCCAGCAGCGTGTTTCGCAGCAGCATGGCGATCGTGAGCGGCCCGATGCCGCCGGGCACGGGCGTGATGGCGGCGGCCACCTCGCTCACCCGCGCGAAATCGACGTCGCCCACCAGCCCATCCGCCGTGCGGTTGATGCCGACGTCGATCACCACGGCGCCCGGCTTGACCATTTCGGCGGTAACGAACTTCGGCCGGCCGATCGCGGCGATCAGAATGTCGGCCGTGCGCGTGACGGCGGCCAGCTCGCGAGTGCGGCTGTGGCAGAGCGTAACGGTGGCGTCGCCGCCGGGGCCCTTCTGCGAGAGCATGATCGAGAGGGGCCGGCCCACAATATCGCTCCGGCCGAGCACCACGACGTGCCGCCCGGCAACCTCGATGCCGCTTCGCACCAGCAGTTGTTGCACGCCCTGCGGGGTGCACGGCAAGAAACGCGGCCGGCCCTGCACCAGCCGGCCGACGTTCTCCGGGTGAAACGCGTCGACGTCCTTGACCGGGCTGACCGCCACCAGCACGCGGCTGGTATCGATCTGCGCCGGCAGCGGCAACTGGATGAGGATGCCGTGGACCGCCGTGTCCTTGTTCAGCTTGGCCACCAGCTTCAAGAGCTCTTCTGACGGCGCGCTCGCATCCAGGCGATGGAGTTGGCTGTCGATGCCCACCGCCTCGCACGCGCGGCGCTTGTTGCGAACGTAGACTTCGCTGGCCGGGTCCTCGCCGACCAGCACGGCCGCCAGGCACGGCACCGCGCCGTTGTTCTGGATGAACTCGACAACCTCCTCGGCAAGCTCGGAGCGAATCTGCTGAGCCAATTGCTTGCCGTCGAGGATCTGAGCCGTCATGGAAGCATCAAAAGGGCTGAACCGCCATTCGGTGCCGGTGAAATAACCGCTTGCGGTTTAGCGAGCACCGCGCCCTCGGATTCTATCCCCTGCCGACCGACCGTGTCAGCCCGCGTCCAACGAAAGAATCCGCCAACCGGTGCGAGCGTCGAGCAAAAAGAGTCCCCACAGCGCGACGCCGGCAAAAATGGCGGCCATCACGTCGTCGGCCATTACGCCCCAACCCTCCGGCAGCCGCTCCAGTTGCCGTGCCGGCGGCGGCTTGGTGATGTCGAACACTCGATGCAACACGAAGCCCGCGAGGGCGATTCGCCAGCCCGTCATCGGCACGAGCAAAAACACGATCGGCATGCTGGCGATCTCGTCCCACACGATCGCCTGGTGGTCCTTCTCCACGCCGAGGGCCCGATTGGCGGATGTCGTCAGCGGCACGCCGAGGAGCACCGCGACGACGATCGCAACGATCTGCCAGCCGGCACCAGGCAACTGTCCCACCGCCCAGGCAAAGGGCAAGCCCCACACGGCCGTCGCCACCGTGCCGGGCGCCGGAACGATGCGGCCCAGGCCGAGGCCTGTGGCGAGCAGGACGGCGAGGGGCTGGGGACTGGGGGCTGGGGGCTGGGGGTTGGGTACGTTCATGAATCGAATCGACGAGGACTATGTTTACCGTGCTCAGCACTCATCAGGAAATGCGAACTACAGCACGGTGACAGGAATCTTCACTAGAACCAGTTTCAAAACCATAGATGCCTGCGGCTCAGTGGCACAGGCCGCCGGCCTGTGTCGCGGTTTTGCAGTTACCCGCACCGGCTAGCAGCCGGTGCCACTAGTTTTGGAACCGGCTCTACTTAGGACATTTAGGACATTGCGCGCTATTGGCTATCGTTACTGCCCCGCCCCAGCCCCCGCCCCCAGCCCCACGAAACAACCTTGGCCCCCACCCAGCTTTCCAGGTATCATTCGTTGAGAGCCTTAACTTAGGTAATGTTTAGCGAATTGGTAAAGATAACACGATGACGGACACTCCGGTTAACGATAAACCCGAAAAACTCAGCCCGGCTGAGGCTCTCAAGCTCGAAAGTAACTACCTGCGCGGCACGATCGCCGAGGAGCTTCTTGACGCCAATGAATTCGTGAGCAAAGCGAGCACGGCGTTGCTCAAGCATCACGGCACGTATCAGCAGGACGACCGCGAACGCCG
>CAZHIV010000183.1:0-19627 GCA_964532675.1 uncultured Planctomycetaceae bacterium | reverse complement strand
GTCGGAGCTGCCCTTTGCCGTGGATGCCGAGTTGACCATCTATGGGGTCAGCCATCCGCACGCCCACGTCACCCTGCAGGGCGAGCCCGTCTCGTTGCGCCCCGATGGCAGCTTCACGGTGCGAATGCGGTTGCCCGACCGTCGCCAGGTAATTCCCGTGATCGCCAGCTCGCCGGATGGTGTTGAGCAACGCACGATTATCCTGGCTGTCGAGCGAAATACCAAAGTGCTCGGCAAGGTGATGCGGGACCCGGGGGCCTAGAGCGCGTCCCGCGTAAGTGTAGCGGATTTTTCGTCGTTTGCGTCTGGAAAATACGACACGGTACAGGCTACATGTCCGTGCGACTCGCACTAGCGAGAAAGCGGCCCGCTTTCCGCAGGTTCTCGCCGGATTCTTGTGTTTTCCCGCGCCTCGGTTTGGAATACGATTAAGCGAGCGGCAGGGGGCGTTTCATGAAGGGAAGGCCCTCTCAATCTCCGCCGTTAGTCCATCATTACCATTCGTCAATAAGTGCCGACAGATTCCTCGTGACTTTCGATATCGACCCTATCCTCCGCAACTGGCCGTATCGCCCGGACGAGATCACGGTGCGCGTGATCGAAGGCGAAGAGGGCCGACGTAAGATTCAATTGCGGCTCGACTTGGGCATCCTGCAGATGGAATTCGATGGCCGGCCCGACGGCCGCCGCATCCACGACGAGGAATCGTGGTTCGCTTACCACCGCCGGCGGCAGCGCGATCACGACGCCGCCAATCCCGACGGCGCGCCTTACCTGCTCGAGCCGGAGGACTGCGCCGAGCTGCTGCGCGAGGGCGTTCAATACTACCACCGTTACATTTGCTTCTGGCACCTCGGTGCCTACGAGTTGTGCGCGCGCGACACGGAGCGAAACCTGCGGCTGTTCGCCTTCGTCCGCGAGCACGCCCGCGACGAGCGCGACAAGCTGCGATTCGACCAGTGGCGGCCGTACGTGACGATGATGCACGCCCGGGCCGTCGCCACCCCGCTCGTGGAGCTGGAGCAGTGGGACGCCGCGGCCGGCGTGCTCGATGCCGGCATCCGGGGCATCGAGCGCTTCCTTGAAGAATACGATGCAGTCGAGCGCGCCTCCCAGGTAGGCGAGCTGACGTTCCTGCGACAATGGAAGGAAGAGATCCTCAGTAAGATTCAAGAAGAAGGCGGATCGAAAATTGAAGGCGCCGTCTCCGCCCCGTCGCAATCCGTCGACCGGGCGACCGAGCTCCGCACGCAAATCAAGCTGGCAGTCGACGAAGAACGCTACGAAGACGCGGCCATGCTCCGCGACGAGCTGCAACGGCTGGACAAAGAAGAAAAACGGCCATGACCGAATTGACCCCGGCGCTCGCCGCCAAGCGCGATCGGTTGCTCGAGCTGTTGGCTGAATGCGGCAGTTGCGCCGTGGCCTTCTCCGGCGGCGTCGATAGCGCGGTGGTGGCGAAGGCGGCGCGGCTCGCCCTGGCGGACGACGTCGTGCTCGTGACCGGCACGAGCGCCGCGTTGGCCGATGGCGAGCTGGAGGCGGCCCGCGAGCTGTCCGAACACATCGGAGTCAAGCACCTGACGGTTTCGACCGAGGAGTTCGACAATCCCAGCTACGTCGCCAACGCGCCCGACCGCTGCTACCACTGCAAGAGTGAGCTTTACGACCAGCTCGTTCGGCTTGCCGCGCGAACCGGCATGACGGTCGTCGTCAACGGCGCGAATGCCGACGACCTGGACGACTATCGGCCCGGTACGCAGGCCGCCGCGGAGCACCGCGTGCGCAGCCCGCTGGCCGAATGCGGCATCACGAAACAGGAAGTCCGCGCCTTGGCCGCGGCGTGGAATCTGCCGGTGGCCGAGAAGCCGGCCACACCCTGCCTCTCCAGCCGCGTGGCCTACGGCCAGCAGGTGACGCCCGAACGGCTGGCGATGATCGACGGCGCGGAGCAGTTCTTGCGCGGGCTCGGTTTTCGCGAGCTGCGCGTTCGCTACCACGAGGGCGATATGGCCCGCATCGAAGTGCCGGCAGACGAGGTGGCCCAGTTGTGCGAGCCCGAAATCCGCCGCGCGGTGCTGGAGGAGTTGGCGCATTTGGGTTTCAAGTTCATCACGCTCGACCTGGCCGGCTTTCGCTCAGGCAATCTGAATCGACTCATTGCGCCGCAAGACATCGTGCGCTATTCGTAGATTCTTCGCCGCAAACCCCGTGAAGCCAGGCGGCGGGGGCGCGTATGCCGCGCTGACCTTTGGCGGGGGCGTACTCTACGGCCTCAACAGCGCCCCCGGTTCACCGCCTCCAACCTACCTGGCGAGCATCGATCCGGCGACGGGCGCGGTGACTGCTTTGGGCCAGTCGGTCGATGCCATCGACGCCATCGCCTGGATACCCGAGCCGGCCACAGCGACGTTGTTCTTGGGGCTGTTTTGCGCGAGCCTGATCGGCGCGCGACGCCGTTGCCGCTAGAGCGGGTCGCTCTAGCACCACCGGGGTAGCCGGTCGAGCGGTCCGTCGCTATCCTATACTTGGCAGTGGTAAATCCCTGCTCCCGCCTCCCGGCTCGTTCACCGGCGACGATCGACGATCGATTCCGCCGGTCGAGCCGATGTCTCGAATTCAGAATTATGTCTCACCCTGAGACGCCAAGCTGATCGCGCTAAACCGCGAATCGCCTTCGCCGCCGACAAGGCTGAGTCAAAAACACTACACGCTGTTGCCGCATTTCCGGCCGGCGGCGGTTTGCAATCGCCCCGGCAGTGCGTGGCACGCCGCTTGCATCCAGCCGCCGAACAGAAAGGACAATACGATGGCACGATACGTCGACAATCCCTGGGTCCGCACGGCATTGTTGTTGTGTGCCCTGGCCGCGGGCGCGCTCGTGACGAAGATCATTCCCACGTACGAGGAAATGGCCGAACTGCGAAATCGGCCGGCCACGCCGTCCGCCGCTTCCAAGGCCAGCCACGAGCAGGCCAACGCGGTTACCGGGATCGACGTCGATCGGCGTCAACTGACGTTTGTCGAAAGCATCGCCTAGAGCGAGTCGCTCTGACAAGTGGCGGACAATCCCACAATTTTCGCGAACAATTCGACGAAACAACGGCTACGCATTTAGTGAAATTGCTCAAACGTGTTGTTCGTTGCCTCTGCAGCCCGCCGCGCTAGCGGGCGCCTCACACAGCAGCCGGCCCGCCCCGCGCCGGCTGCTGTCGTCTTCACCATCCGGAACCCAAACAGGAACAGGAGAAGCGAATCATGCCGACGTCGACTGAGTGTGCTCTCGACGAAGCCAAACTGAGCGCCTTTACCGAACGCATGGTCGAACTGATCAACCACGGCGCGCTGAACCTGATGATCGCCATCGGCCACCGCACGGGCCTGTTCGACGCGATGGCCGAGCTACCCCCGTCGACTTCCCAGGAAATAGCCGATCGGGCCGGGCTGAACGAGCGGTATGTTCGCGAGTGGCTGGGCGCGATGGCCACCGGCCGCATCGTAAACTACGACCCGGTGAACCAAGCTTACGAGCTGCCGCCTGAGCACGCGGCCTGCCTGACGCGCAACGCCGACCCGATGAATTTCGCGGCCACGATGCAATTCACCGCGGTGCTCGGCAGCGTCGAGGACCAGATCGTCGAGTGCTTCCGCAACGGCGGCGGCGTGCAATACGAGGCCTTTCATCGCTTCCATGCAGTGATGGCCGAAGAGAGCGCCCAAACGGTCGTCGCCGCGCTCACCGACCACATTCTCCCGCTCGAAGAGGGTCTGATCGAGCGGCTCGAGCGCGGCATCGACGTTTTGGACATCGGCTGCGGCAGCGGCCGGGCCGCCTGTCGCCTGGCGGCGGAGTTCCCGAATAGCCGCTTCGTCGGCTACGATTTCTGCGAAGATGCGGTCGCCGCCGCGCGAGACGAGGCCAATCGGCAGGGGCTCGAGAATATCCGGTTCGAAACCCGCGACGTCGCGCAGCTGGGCGAGCGCGAGACGTTCGACCTGGTCACCGCGTTCGACGCGATCCACGACCAGGCCAAACCGGACGTGGTGCTGGATGAGATTCATGCCGCCCTGCGGCCGGGCGGCGTATTCCTGATGCAGGACATCCTGGCATCGAGCCACCTCGAAAAGAACTTCGACAATCCGATCGCCCCCTTCTTGTTCTCCATCTCCACGATGCACTGCATGACCGTCTCACTCGCCCAGGGCGGCGCGGGGTTGGGTACCTGTTGGGGCCGGGAGCTGGCCGAGAAAATGCTCCAGGGCGCCGGCTTCCGCGAGGTGACCGTCGAAAAGCTGCCTCACGACGACATGAACTACTACTACATCGCGCGGAAGTAAGCGAGAGTGTCCGCGAATTCAAGTTAGCCTATGCCATTGTAGGGAACGCCCTCCGCGGCGTTCCGTGCCTAAGTGCGGAACGGCACAGAGGCCGTTCCCTACAGGGTTAGAACGGCACAGAGGTCGTTCCCCACAGGGTTAATTCCCGGATGGCCTCAAGTAGGTGTATTTGCGATGCTGCCGTACGGATTGTGATATAGTAGACTCACAGCCGTCCCTGCCACGTGTTTAGCGCCATGAACGTAGATTCGATCTCCGCGGATAAGGCAGCCGATCCGGGCATCCCTCGCGAATGGCACGAGGAGTTCGAAGCGGCCGCGAGGAGGCCCCTAGAGCAGCGATTTCGGTATGCCTTCATCAAGACCTACAAGCCCGTGCTGGACGATGCGCCGTATCGAGTATTCGATAGCACGGCCGATTACCGCCGGTGGTGCGAGGAGAACCTTCCAAGCTGGTTAGGCTATGGGCGCGTTTGAGTATCGCCAAGCGCAGGAGATCCGAGACGCGTTCAGCCGTAACGGCGTCCACTACTTGTTTCTTGGCAAGTCGGGCGCGATCCTGCTGGGCTTTCCCGATACGACACAGGATGCGGATGTCTTTCTCGAAAAGTCGCCGGAGAACGGCAAGGCGGTCGTCGCCGCATTGTTGCAAGCGGGGTTCGACTTGCCGGACCACCTGAGGGCCGAGATAGAGCGATGCAAAGACTTCGTCCAACTTCGTAATGGTCCGTTTGATCTCGACCTGGTTTTTGCGCCCGATGGCATTGAGCGATTTGAGGATGCATGGCAACGTCATGTCGAGGTGGAGGGATTCCCGGTTTGTCATCTCGACGACATTATCGCGAGCAAGGAAGCTGCGGGCCGAGTGAAGGACCGCGAGTCTCTTCCGCGGCTAAAGGCGTTTCGCGAGTATTGGCTGCGAAACGGCTGATTCTGCAAAAGGGCTGTTCTGCTACACGTCGAACTTGATGCCCTGGGCCAGCGGCAGGGCGTCGGAGTAGTTCACCGTGCTGGTGACGCGGCGCATGTAGGCCTTCCACGAGTCGCTGCCGGATTCGCGGCCGCCGCCGGTTTCCTTTTCGCCGCCGAACGCGCCGCCGATCTCCGCGCCGCTCGTGCCAACGTTCACGTTCACGATGCCGCAATCCGAGCCGGCCGGGGAGGTGAACCGCTCGGCCTCGCGCACGTCGCCGGTGAGAACGGCCGACGCCAGGCCTTGAGGCACGCCGTTGTGGATGCGGATGGCTTCGTCGAAATGCTCGTAACGGATCAAGTAGAGAATGGGCGCGAACGTTTCCTCTTGGATGATGGCCGCGTCGGGGCCGATTTCGACCAGCGCGGGCCGGACGTACTGCCCGCCGGCGGGAACGCCTTCGGTTACGCGCTCGCCGCCGTGCACGCGGCCACCCTGCTTCTGCGCCGCCGCCAGGGCGTTCTGCATCGCGTCGAAGGCCTCCTCGTCGATGAGCGGGCCGACGAGCACACCCGCCTGTGTCGGGTCGCCGATCGAAAGTCGCTTGAATACGGACAGGATGCGGTCGCGAAGCGTATCGGCGATCGACTCGTGCACGACGAGCCGCCGCAGCGTCGTACACCGCTGGCCGCACGTGCCGGCGGCCGCGAACACGATCGATCGGACGGCCAGCTCCAGATCGGCCGACGGCGCGACGATCATCCCATTGTTGCCGCCCAGCTCGAGCAGCGACCGGCCCAGCCGCGCGGCAACCGTCTGCCCGACCGCGCGGCCCATCTTGACGCTGCCGGTGGCCGACACCAGAGGCACGCGTGGGGAAGACGCAAGCGATTGGCCAACTTCCCGAGTGCCGACCAGGACGCTGCAAATCTCCGCCGGCGCGTCGGGCATGTCTTCGATTTCGCGCTGCGCCAGCGCCTGGCACGCCAGCGCCGACAGAGGCGTTTTGTGCGACGGCTTCCAGATCACCGGGTCGCCGCAGACCAGGGCCAGCATGGCGTTCCAGGCCCACACGGCGACGGGAAAATTGAACGCCGAGATGACGCCCACCGGACCCAGCGGATGCCAATACTCGGCAAGCCGGTGGCCGGGCCGCTCGCTGGCGATCGTCTTGCCGTACAGTTGGCGACTAAGGCCGACGGCGAAATCGCAGACGTCGATAATCTCCTGCACCTCGCCGCGGGACTCGGCCGGAATCTTGCCGGCCTCCCAGGTGACGATCGTCGCCACCTCCGACTGGTGCTTTCGAAAGGCGTTGCCGATACGGCGGACCAATTCGCCGCGGACAGGCGCCGGCGTATCGCGCCACGCCGGGAAGGCGGCTGTTGCCGCTTCGATCGCCGCCTCCGCCTGTTGGGCCGTCGCCGTGGCCAGCTCGGCCAGCGTGCTGCCGTCGATCGGCGAGCGAACCGATAGCGTTGGGCCCTCTCCCGGCCGCCACTTGGCGCCGATGCCTACCGCTTGCGGGTTGCCGTCAATGCCGAGTCGCGCCAGCGCCTGTTGAACATCGTTGCTCATGTGTTATCCCTCAATCCTTGTTCCTACGCTCCGCGTGGGAACACAATACGGCGACGCTCTGCGTCGCGCGGGTTTGCCCCGGGCCGCCGGAGCGGCCGGGCCTGCGTTCCCACGCGGAGCGTGGGAACGAGGTTGCTCACTCTTCTTCTCCCACCACGCCGCTGCTGAATCGCGTGGCGGTCCGGCAGTCGTAGTATTGGCCGAACCGGTTGGCGAGGAACTCGTCGAGGCCAACCTGTTCCTGTCGCACGAGGCCGCGGCGCGGCAGCCGGCCGGCCGCGTGCAGATCCAGCACGGCGCACACGCCGGCAGCGGTGGTGATCTGGATCGCGCTCCAACTTTCGTCGCCGATTTGCTGGTGGTAAATCTTGCGGGCGTCGCTCTTTTGCACGAGCAGCCCTTTGCGCCAGCCGGTCACCGTCGAGAAGGTGACGACCACGTCTTGGAACGTTACCGGGATGGCCCGCTCCAGAATTTCCTTGAGCTGTTCGCGGTGCTCGCCGAAGCGCAGCTCGTTGACGAGGACCTTCATCTGGTCGCGGTGGCCGACGTAGCGGACCGTTTTGTAATCCAGTTCGCGGACCTTGCCGGCAAGCGAGTCGCACATGGTGCCCAGGCCGCCGCTGGTGTTGAATGCCTCGTAGCGGACGCCGTCGAGCGAGAAATGCTCAAGTCCTTCGAGCGGCAACACGTCGATTTTCCGCCCTGCGTGGATTGCTTCGCAGGGGTTGCAGTATTCGTTGATCAACCCGTCGGTCGACCAGGTGAGGTTGTACTTCAGCTCGCCGGTGGGAAACTGCGGCAGCGCGCCGACGCGCATCCGCACGGTCTCGACGCGTTCGAACCAGTTGATCAGTTCATTGGCGACGATCGAGATGAAGCCCGGCGCCAACCCGCACTGCGGCATGAATATTTGCCCTTCGGCGGCGCGCTGGGCGATCTCCGCCACGGCGTCGGTGGTGGCTACGTCTTCCGTCAGGTCGAAATAGCTCACGCCGGCCTGCAGGGCGGCCTGCGCCACCAGCGGGTTGTGATAAAAGCTCAGCGCGGAGAGGACCGTCTCGGCGCCCTCCATGGCGGCCGCCAAATCGGCTGGGTTCGACGCGTCGACGCGCCGCGTATCGGCGCCCGTCAGCTTGGCCACGCGCTGGAGCGCCGCGTCGCAGACGTCCCCGACGACGAGCTGGTAGTCGCCCGAATCCATCAAGAAGCGGGCAATCATCCGGCCGATTTTGCCGGCACCTAAGAGCAAAACGCGGTGCATACGAGTGAGCTGTTCGGGTTGAGAGGTCGCCTGATGGATGCGGCCCGCCGGCCTGCTTCCCGCATCGGCTTTTCAGTATAATCGAATGAGAGCACGTCCGAAATCGCCTCCGATCCACGAGGAGTCCCATGGCCGCCACGACCGAATCCGCCTTGCAGAAACACACATGGGAAGTTCAACCCGCAGCCGCCCGCTGGCTGGCCCGGGTGGTGGAGTTGCTGGCCAACCGAAACCCCGCCATCGATCGCCTGGGCAAGCTGTTGCGCGACGAGACGGGCACGCGCTTGATCGATTGGGTGGATCATCTTTCCATCGGCGACGATGAATTCGCTCAGGTTCGCGCCGAGCTACCGGAGGTCGGCTACGTTTCTCAGATGGAGGGACGGATCGCCGTGTGGCGCCATCCGCTGGGGATGTTTCCGCCCGTGCTGGTCGAAGCCGGCCGCGTCGGCATGGGCATCCGATGCGATGCGGTCGACGACTGCCTGGCGACGTTGCCGGGGCGGTTGAACCTGCCGGCCGTCGCGGAGGCCGACGTCATCGGACAAAGCGGCGGGCCGTTTCGCCGCGCCTGTTTGAACTCGCAGGACGACGTCGGTTTGTGGATCATCGAGCGCCACGGGCATCCGTCGTTCGATCGATCGGAAGCAACATCCGGCCAGATTGCGGCCGCAGCGCGGCATCTGGAGGTCTTCCGCCGCCGCGAGCGACGCCATTCGTCCTCGACCGAGGCCTTTGAGCGGACGCGCGCGCTGTTCGCCGCCGCGGCCGATGAGCTCGGCACGGCCTGGGCGTGCGACCTGTTCTTCCAGGCCGAACGCGAGTACTGGCAGGGTCGCAACCATGCGGCCCAAGTGCAGTACGAGCGGCAAAACCGGCTTGGTCTCGGCTGGGCCAACCACGACCATCACACGTACCGTTCCAGCCGCGCCGCGTTTGCCCAGTTGATCGCTACGCTCGAACGGATGGGCTTCCAATGCCGCGAGCGGTTTTACGCCGGCCGCGAAGCTGGATGGGGGGCCCAGGTGCTGGAGCAGCCGGACTGCCGGCTGGTGATCTTTGCCGACGTCGACCTGTCGCCGGACGAGCTGGCCGGCGACTTCGCCCACGAGCCCCTGGCCCCACGTAGCCGAGTTTCTCCGAAACTCGATTCTGGCAGTTTCGGAGAAACTGCCCTACGTGGAGAGCAGCTTGGCACCGTCGGGCTGTGGTGCGAGCTGCACGGCGAGGCGTTTCTCGAAGCGGGCATGCACCACCTGGAGTGCCAGTTCGATTTCGACGCGGCCCGCAAGCAGCTTGCCGCCGCGGGAATTGAAACGATGGCACCGTTTACCGACTTCCCGTTCCTGAGGCAGGCCTTCACCGGCGGTCCGATGTGGCCGGTCGACTCGAAGCGGATCGACCGCCTGGTCGCCGAAGGCCGGCTCGACAAAGAGCAGGCCGACCGCTTCCGCCGCGACGGCGCCGTCGGCTCACACCTGGAAATCCTCGAGCGCAACGACGGCTACAAAGGCTTCAACCAAACCGGAGTGAGCGACATCATCTCGCGCACCGACCCGCGCCGGGTAGTCGGTGCCTGACGGCCGCTAGGAGGTTCTGCGCAGGCCTTTCGCGCCGCGGCGTTCGCGCGGGGACGTTACGCGCTCTTCGTCTGCGGCTGCTCGAAGAGCGGCTGCTTGCCGTGGACGATGTCTTCGCTGATGACGTAGCGGCTGCCGCGCGGTTGCTCGGGCAGGTCGAACATGATATCGAGCATCACCCGCTCGATGATCGACCGCAGGCCGCGGGCGCCCGTCTCGCGCTCCTGAGCCTTCTTGGCGATGGCCCGCAGCGCGTCGTCGGTGAACCGCAGGTCGGCTTCTTCCATCGCGAAAAGCCGTTCGTACTGCTTAGTGAGCGCGTTTTTCGGCTCGGTCAGCACGCGGACGAGCGCCTCCTCGTCGAGCGGCGTGAGCGCCGTGACGACCGGCAGCCGGCCGACGAGTTCGGGGATCATGCCGTACTCGATGAGGTCGTCGGGCGTTACGTGCGGCAGGGTTTCGGCCAGGCCCGGGTTGGTATGCGACTTCGCATCCTGCACGAAGCCGATCGACCGCCGGCCGAGCCGTTTGCGGATGATGTCGTCGACGCCGTTGAAGGTGCCACCGCAAATGAACAGGATGTTCGTGGTGTCGATCTGGATGTATTGCTGCTCGGGATGCTTTCGCCCGCCCTGCGGCGGCACGTTGGCGGTAGTGCCTTCGAGCATCTTGAGCAGCGCCTGCTGCACGCCCTCGCCCGAAACGTCGCGGGTGATCGAGACGTTCTGGCTCGTCTTTCCGATCTTGTCGATCTCATCGATGTAGAGAACGCCGCGCTGGGCTGCCTCGATGTCGAAGTCGGCCGCGTGCAGCAGCTTGAGCAACAAGTTCTCCACGTCCTCGCCGACGTAGCCGGCCTCGGTCAGCGTGGTGGCGTCGCCAATGGCGAAGGGCACGTTGAGACTGCGGGCCAGCGTGCGGGCCAGCAGCGTCTTGCCGCAACCCGTTGGGCCCACGAGCAGGATGTTCGACTTGTCGATTTCGACGTCCGAGTCGTCCTCGGCGGCGACGAGCCGCTTGTAATGGCTGTGCACCGCGACTGCGAGCACGCGCTTGGCCGATTCCTGGCCGATGACGTACTCGTTGAGCTGCGTCAGGATCTCGCGCGGCGAGGGGATGCGCGTGAAGAGCTGCTTGCTCGTGCCGCGCCGTTTGCGCTCCTGGTCCAGAATCGACTGGCAGAGCTCGATACACTCTCCGCAGATGTAGACGTCGCCCGGCCCCTCAACGAGAGGGCCGACGTCCCGATAGCTCTTGCGACAGAACGAGCAGAACGCGTTCTTTTTGGTGGTACCGCCGCGGCGTGTGCCGCTGATATCCCGGCCCGTTGGCATCGAAAACTCCTTCCCGGTGGGCGGCGCCTGCCGAGCCACGTCGCCCAGCTTGGTCGTCGCCTTGGATCCTCTAAGGTGTCACTCGCACGATCACGAATCTTCCGGCGAGCCGGGTCGTCCTCGACCCAGGTCGGCTCGCGCTTCCAACGGTTCGCGCCGTGCGTCCGGAGGAGCTTCCTTGTCCCCAGTTGCCGTTCACCGCGGCAGCAATCTGCCGTGGCTGGTAATCACAACAGTAGTCACTACGTCAGCCTGGCAATCCTCGTTCGCCAATCGCTGCGTTATCGTTCGCCGCGCCGTGCTGGCGGTTGTCTCGCTCGGCGGTTGCCGCGGCACAATCGTTCCAGCCGACGCGGCCCGCGCCAACGGTCGGCGCGGTCCTAACTTCACTGGTCGTTATCGCTTAGCTCGTTGTCGATCCGCCTTGCTAGCTTCGTCTTAATTGTTCGGTATTCGTCGTCGCTCAGCCCACCCCGGAGATGCACTTCTCGAAACTTTGTGAGCATTTCACTGGGCCCCAGTTGGTCCTCGGCGGCACCACCGCGCCACCTTCTCACGACCAGGACGGCTAGCGCCAATAATACGAAAATTACCGCGAACCACAGGGCGGCCTGGGACAACGGATGACCGAACAATTCTGACATGCCGCCGGATGGAGTGCCGATGCAGGGTTGTGCTAGCTGGCCCACTTCGCCCGACCAGTACATTATGCGCCGACGCCGCGGTTAGGTCCAGAATGGTGCGTTTATCGCCGCTTCCGCTCGATTTGTAGCGGCACGACGCTTCCGCAATGTTCGCGTCCATCGAAGGGCCATTCCCATGTGCGTGAAGTACACATCGCCTCAGTCCCGATAACCGATAAAGGGCTTCTGCGCCGCCGAGTAGGCGCCGGCATGTTCGTCGTCTGCAATTTGTGCATGCAAAGCGAGCGTTATGCGATCCAACGATCATCAGCGCACGGCTCGACGAACCGGCGCCAGCCGTGCGCTGCGGAACATGTTGCTGACGTTGGTCGCGCTGATTCCAACTGGCCAACCGCTGATCGCGGGCGCGCCCACTCGATTGCCCGAGATCGCGGCCACACCGGCGCTGCCCGAGCCCATCTACTGGAAACAGGAGATGTTTCTCGTTCCGTACCAATGGAGCTCGGCGACCGAGGCGGGCGCCGCGAGCGCCGTCTGGCTGTACGTGTCGAAAGACCGCGGCGTTACCTGGCAGAAGATCAGCGAGGCCCGGCCGCAAGTCACTTCTTTCAACTATCGAGCCGAAGGCGACGGCGAATACTGGTTCGCCATTCGCACGCTCGACATGCTCGGTCGCGCCTGGCCGGCCGGCCCTTACCAACCCGAACTCCGTGTGATCGTCGACACCACCATGCCGCGGATCAGCGAACTGACGGCCGAGCCGTTGGACCACGGCCCGATCGAAATCTCGTGGCGCGGATCGGACGCGAATCTCGACCCCACGAGCCTGAGGATCGAGGCACAACTCGACGCGGCCGGCACCTGGGAACCTGTTCCCGCTGAGCAGGTTGCGGTCGCGCCGCCCAACACCTACAGCTCGGCTGGAACCGCCACGCACGTGCATGCAGGACGAACGCAGTGGACGCCGCCGCCCGGCAGCCGGCCGCTCGCCATCCGAGCGACAGTCCTGGATCTGGCCGGCAATCCGGCCACGTACCAGACGCCCATCACACCACCGGCCGGGCCGCGGTTCGCCGCGCCGCCGCCGACAACAACATTTGCCGCGCCGAGCACGTCGTCCGACGTCCCCTCGCCGCCGGCCGGCTGGGTCTCCGGGGCTGCCGCGGCGACCCAATCGGCCGCTCTGCCGGCATCGCAGCCTTGGCCGGCCACCGTGGCCCAACGGGCCCCGTTTCGTTTGTTCAGCGAAGGTCCCAGCCTGCCCGACGACGGCATCACGGCTTACGGCAATCCGCCCAATATCACGACCCAGCAATCCCCGAGCGACGCGCTGGTGGCTGGCAGCCAGCCGACCACGGCTCCGCTCGCCTCCGGCGTCGCCGCGTTGCAGCCGTTCCGGCAGGCGTCCGTCAGCCGCGTGCCGTCGTCGACCGCTCGTGAGTCGGCCGTGGCCGCGGCGCCGCCGGGCCATGCCTATACAGGCGCGCCGCAACACACGCCGCCGATGCCGCCGAAGCTCGTCGGCTCGCGCACCTTCGCGCTGGAGTACGACCTCGACGCCGCCGCGCGATGGGGCGTTACGAAAGTCGAGCTGTGGGGCACGCGCGACGGCGGCCAGACCTGGAACCGTTTTGCGCGCGACGACGATCATCGCAGCCCCATCGTGGTAACCGTCGACGAGGAAGGCCTGTACGGTTTTCGCATCGTCGTGGAAACTGCCGGCACAGTGGCCCAGTCGCCCGAGCCCGGCGACGAGCCCGAGCTGTGGGTCGCCGTCGACTTGCACCGCCCCTCCATCGAGCTGACGGCCATCGAACGCGGGGCAGGAAATCTCTCCGATCATTTGATCCTCCGCTGGCAAGCGGCGGACGACAATCTCGAGCCGCGGCCCATCTCGCTGTTCTATAGCAGCCGACCCGTCGGACCCTGGTCCGCCATTGCCACGAACCTGGAGGACACGGGCGAGTATGCCTGGCGAGTACAGCGTTACGTGCCCGAGCGTTTCTTTCTGCGCGTGGAAGCCCGCGATACCGCCGGCAACCTGGCCGCCTTCCAGACACGCGAGCCGATCGAGTTGACGGCGTCCGACCCCACCGCGCGACTCCTGGACGCGGACGTCACGGTACCCGCCGCCGCCGGGGCCGACGCCTCGTACCGCTAGCGGCAGTCTCAAAACCCTCTCCCTTTGGGAGAGGGTAGGGTGAGGGTGCCTTGCCTGTCGCCGATTCGCCCTCACCCCGGTCCTCTCCCGGAGGGAGAGGGAGGGTTTTGAAGTCCCTGAATCCCTGCTAGCGCGCCGGTGCGGCTATACTGCACGTGCGCGGCTGCATGGAAATGCCGCCTTCGGCACAGCGCCCCATCCATACCGGCGTCCGCGATGGCCAAGTCTGCAAAGAAAACGGGTCCCCTTACGGCTCTTGATTTCCTGTCTCACCCGGACAAGCATTCGGTCGCGAGCATTTGCGCCGTCTTCGGCGACGACGCGTATCTCAAGCGAGAAGTGCTGGTCGCGCTGCGGCGCCAGGTGTTGGCCGGCGACGAGGCCGAGTTCTCGCTCGCCACGTTTGTCGGCAAGGAAGTGCAGCTTCGCGAAGTGCGCGATGCGCTGGCCACCGTCTCGCTCTTCGGCGCCGGCCGCCGGTTGGTGATGGTTGAAGAGGCCGACGCCTTCGTTACACAGTATCGCAGCGAGCTGGAAGAGTATGTCGCCCGCCCGGCCCAGGGGGGCGTCCTCGTGCTCGAGGTGAAGACCTGGCCCGCCAACACGCGGCTCGCCAAAGCCGTCGCGGCCGCCGGCCTCGCGATCGAATGTAAAGCGCCGACCGAGCGGCAATTGAAAACCTGGCTCACCCACCGCGCGAAGTCGGAACACAGCGTGCGCGTCGACGCCGCGGCTCTCGATGCACTGCTCGAACTGGTGCCGCCCGAGCTGGGCGTGCTCGTCCAGGAAGTCGACAAGCTGTCTCTGTTGGCCGGTGAGAAGCGCGCGATCGACGTCGAGCTGGTGCGCGCAAACGTCGGCGGCTGGCGGGCCCGCACCACGTGGGACATGATCGATGCCGCCGCCGAAGGCCGCGCCGCCGCCGCGCTGGCCCAGCTCGATCGGCTCATCGCGGCCGGCGAAAAGCCGCACGGCCTCATGCCGCAACTCGCCTCCTCCCTGCGGCGCTTCGCTACCGCGACGCAGCTCATCGAGGCGGCCGAAGCGCGGCGCCAGCGGCTGCCGTTGCCCGCCGCGCTGAAGCAAGCCGGCGTCAAGCCGTTCAAATTGAGCGCCGCCGAGCGCCAACTTCGCCAGATCGGCCGCTCTCGCGCTCGCGATCTCACGCACTGGCTGCTAGCGGCCGACCTGGCCATCAAGAGCCACAACTCCAGCGATGCCGCCGCCCGCATCGAGCTGGAGCGCCTCATCGTGCGGCTCGCCTGTTGAGCTTGCCAGCACCGGCCCGATATCCTACGATTCGCCCCCTTTTCCGGCCGATTCGACTGCCCGCCCACTCGTCGCGCGAATGAAACTTATGCTTACGAGCCGTGCCAAGCTGCTCTGCGCCATGATGGCCTGCGCGTGCGCCCTGGTCCACGCCGGTTGCATGGCACCCTGGGCAGCGCCGCCCGCGCCCGTCGTGGAGCCCACAAGCCAGCCCGCCGCGCTTCCGCATGGTGCGACGTCCGACGTACCGTTCCCTGCCGCAGCCGCCGAGGATGCTGAATCGCGCAACCTGGCGGGCGTGCTGGACAAGCTGCAGCAGGTTCGTGCGATCGACCCCGCGGCCGAGCAGAGGCTGATCGACGAGCTGCAGAAAACGCCGGCGGAGTCCTGGCCGCTCGTCGCCGAGCAATTCCGATCGTCGCTCGCCTACCGCGAGCAGCTAACTGAAAGGAACCGGCGGCCGCAGCCGCCCGCGGAAACGTCTTCCGAATCGGCCTCCATTCCCATCGGCGAGTTCGTCGATCCGCGCGGCACCGACGTCGACGAAGCGGCGGCCCACGCGCGGGCCTCCTCGAAGCAATACGCCATGCAGGCTCTGCCCGACGACACCCTTGCGCCCGCGGAGCTTGACGGCGACGGAACGACGTATTCAATTGCGGAATCAACGGCGCCGCCGGCTAACAAATCGCCGCGTGAGTTCCCGCCGGCGGTCCAGCCCGCCTCGCTTTACGACCATGGCGATGGTGACTTCGGCGCGAGACAGGCCAACCTTATCGGCTCGAGCCGATCGCCGGCCGAAGAACCGCCGGCCGCGGATCTCGACTGGCAGCAGCTCGTGCGGCAGGCCGGCGACGACTTGACCGCGC
Organism: uncultured Planctomycetaceae bacterium; assembly: GCA_964532675.1. Taxonomy (GTDB): domain Bacteria; phylum Planctomycetota; class Planctomycetia; order Pirellulales; family Lacipirellulaceae; genus JABDGM01. Next base: position 3,681 of record CAZHIV010000183.1, on the reverse strand, counting down.
GCGTCGCCCCGTCGCCGGCGACTACCGCCGAGGTGCATCAGCACGCCAGCCTCCGGATGCTTCGCTTATTGGGCGGCGATACCGAAAGCGCGCTGGAGCCGATCCCCAACCTCTCCCCGGTCGAGCAGGACTACTGGTCGCGGCAACTGTTCGCTCTGGCCACGTATCTCGATCATCACAGTCAACCGGACGACAAGCGCCGCGCCGCGGCCGCTGTCACCCACCTCGACGAAGCTGTCTCGCATCTTCGCGAGCTCGGCTCGCTCTCGCTCCGCAATTTGTCGTTCTGCCAAACGGTGTACGGTTACGGGGCGATCGAACCCTACGAAGCGGACCGATTCTCGCCAGGCGAAGAACTATCGCTTTACGTCGAAATGGAGAACTACCACAGCCAGTCGACCGAGAAGGGTTATTGCACGCTCGTCGGCTCCTCCTACGAGCTGCTCGATGCGGAGAGCAATCGCGTGGCCGGCGGCGAGTTTCCAGACGTCGACGACTGCTGCCGCAGCCGGCGCCGCGATTTCCACATCCAATACGGCCTCACGCTGCCGTCCACCCTTCCGCCGGGCGAGTACCGCCTGCAGCTGGTCGTCAAAGACCGCCAAAGCGACAAGTTGGGCCAGGCCAGCGTGCCTTTCGAAATCCGCGGCAAGCGACCGTAGGCGGCAGCGAAATTGCAGTGCCAACTACAGCAGTTTCACTAAATGCGTAGCCGTTGTCTCGTCGAATTCATCGCGAATACTGTGGAATTGTCCGCCACATGTCAGAGCGACTCGCTCTAGCGTCGCCGGCGAGGGCGAAATGGTCGCCGCACAAGTTTGGTCCCCTCGGCAGTCGGCGTGGCCGCCGACGCTAATCGATTCTACACTGGCGTCATGAACCGCTACGACGCGATCGTCCTGGGCGCCGGCGGCGTGGGCAGCGCCGCGCTCTACCACCTCGCCCGGCGCGGTGTCCGCGCGGTGGGCATCGACCGCTTCAATCCGCCACACGACCGCGGCAGCTCGCACGGCCAGTCTCGCGCGATACGCCAGGCGTACTTCGAACATCCCGACTACGTGCCGCTGCTGGTCGAAGCCTATCGGCTGTGGCGCGAGCTGGAGCAGCGGACCGGCCGGCGGCTGCTGCATCAAGTCGGCGCCGTCGAGATCGGTCCGGCCGATGGCGTCGTTGTGCCCGGCGTACTGCGTGCGGCCGCCGAGCATCAGCTCCCCGTCGAGCCGCTCTCGGCCGCCGACATACGGAGTCGCTGGCCGGGTCTGCGCGTTGAAGAGCCGCTCGTCGGCGTCCACGAACCGACGGCCGGCTTCTTGCTGGTCGAGGACTGTGTGCGGGCACACCTGGACGCGGCCCGCGATGCCGGCGCGGAGCTGCTGGTCAACACCCGAGTGCTCGACTGGTCGGCCGAGCAGGCCGGGGTGCGCGTTCGCACGTCGGCCGGTGAAATTGAGGCCGACCGCTTGATCGTCGCAGCCGGCGCCTGGGCCGGTCCGCTACTGGCCGACTTGAAGGTTCGCCTCGCGGTCCGCCGCAAATCGTTGTTCTGGTTTGCGGCTGGCTCCGCGGAGTACGACGTGGCCGCCGGCTTACCCGTTTATTTGTTCGAGCTGCCCCACGGCGTGTTTTATGGTTTTCCGAAGCTCGATGAGCGGGGCGTCAAGTTCGCCGAGCATTCGGGCGGCCGCGCCATCGACGATCCGCTAATGGTCGACCGCTCGATCGATCCGGACGAGGAGCGCCGTCTGGTCGCCGTCCTGCCGCGATGTCTGCCCGGCGTATCGCCGCGCGTGACCGACCATGTAGTCTGCCTCTACACGATGTCGCCCGACGAGCATTTCATCGTCGACCGCCACCCGGCGCACGCGAACGTCGTCTTCGCCGCCGGCCTTTCGGGCCACGGCTTCAAGTTTGCTCCGGTCCTTGGGCAGGCACTCGCGGACCTGGCACTTTCCGGCGGTAGCCACTTGCCGATCGGGTTCTTGTCGTTGGGGCGGTTTGAGGCGCAGCGCTAAACCGCAAGCGGTGGGTTTGCCGGTCGGCGGCGCCAGGTCGAAATCCGGTGCCGAGCAGCCGGCGAGCTACGCTCGCCGGAAAATGCCGCAAACCTCGGGCCGCGGGCCACGCCCTGGCGGATTTGATCCATCAACTGCCGGTAGATGGGCACGCGACGAATTGGAAGCCGCGCATGCGCTTGGCGACAGCCGACATGACTTCGTCGGACGAGAAGCCCAAGTGAACGGCCTCGGTCAGGAAACGGTCGAGGGCGGCCGAGCGTATTGGCTGGAACATCATCGCGGCAAGCGAGAATCGTGCGCCGAGTGCGGCCACGTCGTACCGCGCGACCGCGACGCTTGTGCAGAATGCAATACGGAGTTCCCGTCGCCGGCGCCGGTGGGAACGGAGATCTTTGCGTAACGGCCCGTGTGTCGGCGGGCCGTAAGTGAGCTAAACCGCAAGCGGTCGACGAGCGGGTTGATAGCGCTGGGGCCGATATTGAAACGGATTACGCGTTGAGCTTCGCCAGCACCGCGAGGCCCCGCTCGATCGTCGCGTCGCTCGCCGCGTAGGAGACGCGGAAATGGGTGTCGCGGGCGCTAAAGATACCGCCCGGTATGATGAGCAGCTCGTTGTCGATGGCCCGGGCGACAAACTCGCTGCCGGTTCCGCGTCCGTCCGGCACCTGTGGAAAAGCGTAAAACGCCCCGCCGGGGTTCGTGACCTTGTAGCCGGCCTCTGAGAGGGCGGCGACAACGCGGTCGCGCTTCCGCCTGTACGCCTCGATGTATTGGCCCATTTCCACATCCAGCGCCGCTAGCGCCGCCCATTGCAGCGGGTGCGGCGCGCACACGAACGTGTACTGCTGCAGCATGGTCATGCGGTCGATAATCGCCGCCGGCCCGTGCATATAGCCCAGCCGCCAACCCGTCACGCCATACGTCTTGCTGAAGCCGTCGACGACGATCGTCCGCTCGTTATAGTGGGCCGGGCTCGCGAACGGCGCGTCGTAACAGAACTCGCGGTAGATCTCATCGCTCACAAGCGCCACATTATGCCGGGCCGCCAGCTCTGCCAGCGCACGAAGCGCTGCCTCGTCTGCCACCGCGCCGGTCGGGTTGGCCGGGCTGTTCAAGAGGATCATCTTGGTCCGTGGCGTGATCGCGGCCGCGACGCGATCCGGGTCGATGCGAAAATCGGGATACGTGTCGAGCGTCACACACTTGCCGCCCGCCATGCCCACCAGCGCCGGGTACATCACGAAGTACGGATCGAACACGATCACTTCGTCGCCCGGATTGACCATCGCCAGCAGCGCGAGCACCAGGCCACCGCTCGTGCCGGACGTGACGAGCACGCGCCGGTCGCCGTGCCCGAATTGTTCGTCGACCTGCGTTTGCAGCCGCTCGCGCAGCTCGGCCACGCCCTGGGTAACGCTGTAGCCGTTCTTGTTGCCGCGAATGGCGGCGACGGCCGCCTCCTTGATCGCCTCCGGCACGGCAAAGTCCGGCTGCCCGATCGATAAGTTGATCGGGTCGCGCATCTTCGCCGCCAGGTCGAACACTTTGCGAATGCCCGACGCGTCAAACGAGCTGGTCCGGTCGGCAAGCCAGGGATGCATGCTATACGCATTGTAGGGTGGGTCGAGTCCGCGAGACCCACCAGATGCCGTTCGCCGGTGGGTCT
>CAZHIV010000182.1:0-9874 GCA_964532675.1 uncultured Planctomycetaceae bacterium | reverse complement strand
ACCCCGACTCGGCGCCGTACGGCCAACGGTACTCCCAAATGATCCTGCCGGTTTGCGCATCGAGCGCTTGGAGCACGTTCCCGGGATTGGCAAGATACATGATGCCATCGTGAACGAGCGGCGTTGCGCGGGGCATGTTGTCGTAATCGAGCTTCCCGCCGGCCGGGTATTGCACGCTCCAGAGCAGCTCGCCGTCGCGAGCCGCGTAGCAGCGGAACTCATCTAACGTGTTGCTGATGTCGCGATCGCCGATCAGCACGAACTGGCCGGTCGCCGCGATGCCGCCCAAGCCGGGACGGTGCAGCGGCTGCCGCCAGAGGATGGCGGGCTCCGGCGGCAAACTCCGCGGCAGAAAACTCACCCGCCCGTCGCGAGTCGGTCCGCGCCAGCCCGGCCACGCGGAAGTCGCCTCTTCGCCGGGCGCCGCCGGCTCGTCGTTCGGCGCGGCCGGCCGTCGTACCACCTCCGCCGCGGCGGCGGAGGCAATCGATTTCCGCAGCGCGTGGTACCTCTCGTCGATCGCCACGAAGCCTAGCAGCGTCTCCAGCGAAGTTCTCAGCTCCTGATCCCCGCCGGCCTCCAGCAATGCCGCGCGAATCTCCTCGCGGAGCGGTTTCTTCACGCGCTCTGTGACAAACGCGGTGATGAACGGCACCGGCTCCGTTTCGCCCACGACGCGTAGGTCGCCCTTCTCGATCGTCCCGCAGCCTTCCAGCAGCGGCGCGGCGTAGCTGGAGATCACGGCCGCGGCCCGCTCCGCGTCGCCCCATTCGATGATCTTGCAGGCGCCGTCGCTGCACGACTGGGTTGTTTCGGCGGCGGCCGTCTGCGGCGGGTCGATGCCGGCGGCGGCGAGCAGGTTTCGCGCCGCGGCAAACTTCTCATCGCATTCCGCCGTGCCGAACAGGATGCGGTAACCCCGCAAATCCTCGACGCGCTGCGCCTCGTCCGCCGAACGCACCACGATCAGCCCGGTTTGCGTGGTCAAACCTTCGGCGCCGGTCAATTGGGCGATCGCCTTCACCTTGATCTTCTTCGCGAGGGCGTCGTGCCGCACCACCGAATCCTTGCCGATTGCGATGTCGATCGCATCGCAGTCGTCTCTAGCCAATGCCTTCTCGAACGACTCGGCAAACGTCACGCGAACGGGCCGCTCGAGGCGCTCGCTCAAATACTCGCCCAGCTTTTCGTAGTCGCGCTGCGCGTACCCTTCGACGCACGGGCACGACAGCGGCGCAGCGAGCGGGTCCATCACCACCAGCGACAGGCTGTTATCTGGCCCGGTGGAGTTCGAACTATCGGCCGCCCACGCTCCAGTGCACCACACCACACACGCGATCAGCCAGGGCAAGCGACGCATGGTAACACCTCTTTCACAAAACGGTGGCTAACGAAAAAAACCGCAGACCGATTCGGCGGCGAGTCAGTCGTCGCGGCCGCCCTCGAGCAGCTTTGCCAAGCCGCGGGCAATGGCGCCGGCGATGTCGCCTGCCGCGGAATCGCTCGCCTGGCCGATTACCTCCTCGGCCGGCCGCGAGTCGAGCCGCACGATGTGACGCCGAGTAATATCCAACATGTACACGCGGCTCCCGTCGGCACTTACGGCAATCGACACGTTCTTGCACCCCGGCACCAGGTCGACCGAGCCGACCAGCCCCAGCAGTTCTCCATCGACCGAATACCGCTTGATGCGGCCGGTCGAGTCTTCCGCGGTGTAGACGGCGTCATCGGGGCCGAAGGCCACGTTCATCGGGTTGCAGCAGCTGCCAAAGCCTTCGATGCCCTGGCGAGCGCTGTGGCCCCACGTGCCCAGCAGTTTTCCCTCGCGGTCGTAGCGGCAGACCCGGTGGCGCGAGTTCTCCGCCACGAACAGGCCATGTTCGTTCGCCTTCACGTCCATCTGGCCGCAGCACCCGCGCAACTGCGAAACGATGCTGGCGCCGTTTTCGAACTCACGATCCATCCGCCAGATTTCGTAGCCGTAGCCTGCCAGCGCGCGAGTCGCCAGGAATACCTCGTCCCCCGTGGCGCCGACGGACGAGGCCTTCAGCTTGTAGGCGATGGACGACTTTACGCGCTCGTCGATTTGCTCATCGCTGAGTTCCGCCGGCGGGGCCTTCGCGTCGGCTTGCTGGGCCTTGAGCGTTTCATACTGCTCCTTCGAGCGCTCCAGCATTGCCACCCGCTGCTTGAAAAAGTCCTTGTTCATCGCGGGGCGAATCGGCCGAGGCGGTTGCTCGCCGCCCGCCGCCGATTGCTCGCCGCTGTCTTGGGCGGCACGCTGCTCGGCTTCTTCCAGAGCCGCGATTTGCCGCTCGAACTTGGCGAGTTCCGCGTCGGCCCGCTCGATCATCTGATCGAAGACTCCCAGCCGCTGGGCGAATTGCTCGTGTTGCTGCTTCGCCTGCTGGATGACCTCCTCGCGAATCTTATCGGGGTTTGCGTTGACTGCCGCCGTGTGCGGCGCTTCCTTTTGCAGCTCCACCTCGCCGCCGGGCGTGAGCCGTACCAGTTGTCCTTCGCCCGCCACCAGGATGCGACCGTCCGTGCAAACGAAGATCGCGTCCGGTTTCACGGGCGCCGGCCAGGTTTCGATATAGTTCCCCTCCGCGTCGAAAACCCGCAGCTCCGCCGAGGGGCCGGTGCAGCCGGCGACGATCCGGTCGTCGGGCGTCAGGCAGAAGCACGTCACGCTAACTTGCGGCTGTCCGTCGACGTTGGCGCGGATAATGGCCGTCTGCCGGTGCGTGGCCGTGAAGGACGCCGCCGCGGCGTCGGTGGTCGTACTTCCCGCGTCCGCAGCTGCCGCTGTCGCCGCCGACTCGGATTCGGCGGCCGCGTCGGCCGCCGCGGTCTCAGCCCGACCAGGCGTTGCCGCGATCCCCAACCCTGCAACAACGAACACCGCGCACAACATTCGCGCAGCAGACAATCGCATCCAAGCATGGGCGGCGTGGCACATGATGCACTCCCTATTTGAAATAAGTACCAGGAACCGTTCGAGCGATTTCGAGAAGGCGCCTCGCCGCAGCCGCAAAGCGCCGCGTCGTGTGAATTAAATGCTCAAAGTGCGCCAAGCCTTTCACGGGTATTTGGCGAAGTTGTGTTCCGTCTGAGGAACGAGACCCAGGTCCACGGCACCTAACCTTATACCACAGCCGGTCCACCCCTTCTTAAGAAGCCGTGGATCCCCGCCCGCCGCTCGCCGCTGACCTGGTTGGATAGCCAAATTGCGTAAGATCAGCCAGCGTCTCGTAAGGCCGGGGACTGGCTCAATTTGCGGAGTCCTCGGAGCTAATTGTGTCTGTCCCCCTTTCGTAGCTAGTCCCAGTTAGCGGCTCGGCGGCCCTAGCGATGGCACCACGCTACGACGATGCGAACTGCCGGCAAGTTCCCGCCGGCGTCTATCCATTCGATCCGGCGGGGCAAATTATTGCCAAGCATCGCTCGCTGCCCGAGCCTCCTGTCGGGCCTGGATGCAACAAGCCGCGGTGCAACCACCGGACGCCAAAGCCACCGGCAAATAAGAAGGCTTATAGTATTCGTTCGCTATAATAGCCGGACCGCCACGCGGTCCGGTTCGGGGGGGGCGTGGCCCGCCGGCAACATACATGCTTTTGGTCAACGGCCATGTTGCTCGATCCGCTTCAAATGTTGGCGGCGTTCGTGGCGGCCTGCATCGTGCTGGCCATCGCCCGGGTCGCCGAGGGAGGCCCTTTTCGGTTCAGTCTCCGATCGTTGCTGCTCACGATGACGGTTGCCGCCGTGATACTCGGGCTGTTCGCCTACGTGCTTCGTTAGCTGCGGAGAGGGGGACAGGCACATTTTGCTCCGAAGACTCCGCAAAATGAGCCAGTCCCCGACGGTTCTGGGATAGGCTCTAATTGCGTAGCCGTAGTTCCGTCGAATTCAACGCGAAAACTGTGGGACTGTCCGCCACATGTCAGAGCGACCCGCTCTAGCCGCTTCGATGCAACGGAGTGGCCGGCACGAGCTGCACGGCGAGACGAATGACGCCGCGGGCGCGTCACTCGGCATCGAGACGAAAAATCACCGCCGTGGCCACGAGCACGCCGACCGCGAAAATCGTTCGCCAGATCGGCCCCGGCGCCACCAGGATCAGCACGCCGATTTCACCGGCCAGCACGCCGGCGGCCACGGCCAGCAGCCCGCTTCGCCAGCTCGTGCTGGCCGCGAACAAGTACACAACGCCGATCAAACCGCCGAACAGCCCCGCCCCGCCGAACAGCGCGACGATCCGCCACGGCCATTCCTCCTTCAACCACTCGTACTGCTCGCGCCAGCGGTCCAGGTCGGTGCACGCCAGGAGGCACGCCAGCATGGTGACGAGCAGCGCCAACGACGTCAGCGGATAGGCCGACTTGACCTGGCGGGCCGGACGATGATCGAGGGTATCTTTCATGCTGCCGTGGTGAAGGTCTACCATTCGTCGGCGTCGACGATTTTTCCGTCCGCGCGGTTCGCCAGCCGGCCCATCAACCCGACCGAGGCGTCATCGGCGATGTACCTCACCGACCCGTCGCCCATGGCGAAGTTCACGCCGCCAACGTGGCTGCTCGCGAATCCGCCCACGGCCAGCGGTGCGGCGGGGTTGCCGCCCTGCCGGCTATGCGGCAACAGGCCTTCCTCGTCCGGCTGAAGCGCGGGATTCGTAGCAGCGATCTCGGCCGTCTCGTCGCCCTCCGGCGAACTCGCCTCCTCGGCGGCGGCGGCCGGCGGCGTCTCGGCGAGCGGGTCGGCATCCGCCGGTGGTTCGACGCCTGCCATCTCCGATTCCAGCTCGACGAATTCACCCGTAAGCGGGTCGATCTGCTGGTCGCTCCATTGCCAGTCGCCGTCGTCCGCGGCGTAGCTGTATATCCAAGGCGGATAGGCCGGGGACCAGCCCCGCCGCCCTTGGCCCGGATTCAACGGCGTGCCGGTGTTGCGCAGCGTCGCCGGCGTGCCGGAGAGCCAGCCCAGGTCGAAGTCGTCGACAAGCTTCTCCCCCAGGAACAGGATGTAGCTCGCCCCGTCCTTCAAATCGTCGCGCGTAAGTTGGCTGTTCAGAAAGAAGGCCCCGCGATTGTCGACGTCAATCGGCGCTTCGGCGTCGTGGTGACAGCCGGCGTAGTTCGAGTAGGGCCACTCGTCCGCCGGAATGGACGGGCAAATCAGCAACTCGATCGTCGTTTGACGCACCTCGTCGTTCTTCTGATGGTACGCGCTCAACGACAGGTCGAGCTTGTCGTACAGCACCCGCTCTTCGATGTACGGCAAGACGCGGGCAATCCAACTGATGTGGTGCCCGTTCGGCAAGTTCTGAATAGGCCCCGCCGGGTTCACCGTGCCGGCCGGATAGTGCTCGTGCGCCATTTCGTAATCGTGGATCGCCACGATGAGCTGGCGGATTTGGTTGGTGCACATGGCGCGGCGGGCCGACTCGCGGCTCGCCTGAATTGCCGGCAGTAGCAGCGAAACGAGAATCCCAATGATCGCGATCACCACCAGCAGCTCGACGAGCGTAAAGCCGTGACACGTAGCCGCGCCAGTCCGAGAGGCGATTGCGAGTTTCGGAGAAACTCGCCTACGTGGTCGCCGCGGCGACCTCGCGGCACCTACAGAAGGAAAACCGTGCTTATACTGAGGTTTCATGGTTCGACCCTTGAGACTGGATTAGAGATTTCGAGTCGTGTTGTGACTTGTGCTCGCCGGATCGCGCCGGCGGGAAACTGCGCCGTCGCCTCGAAGCGAGCGGCGTCGTCGGTCGGCGTCACGCGGATGCGCACTTCCGCCGCGTGGGTGCCGCCCAGGCTTTCCGCCGGAATGGTCCACGTCTCGCCGGTGTATTCCGGATCGGCCTCCCGCTGCACGGTTCCGCGCCGCACGCCGGCCTCGGCCAGCCGCGCTGCCTGCAGGCGCAACACCTGATACGCCTGCCGCCGATGCTCGCGGACCGCCGTCTGCGCCCAGATGCCGAACAGGGCCAGGGCAATCGCGATCAGCGCCACGATCGTGACCAGCACGGCGCCCCGCCGCCGCTCGCGGAAACCCGCCGCGGCGAAAGCTGAAGATCGTGCTGTCCGTTGTCGAGTACCCATATTCTTACAATTCAGTTTCCGTTGCGTCGTCGGCTGCTTCTTCCGCCGGGTCCGCCAGATCGGCACCCAGCGCGCCGTATACCAGGAGCGGCGGCGCTCCGCCCGCTGGAACCTTGTCTGCGACGCTCCGGTCGAGCGTCAACATTACGAGCGGCCGCCGCCCCGTTCCGCGTTCCATAGTCCACCCGGCAGCCGGACCAATCAGGAACATCTCCAAGCGCGAACCTGCCGCTCCGGGCACTTCCACAATCCGCCGGCACCCCTCCGGCAGGAGCTCATAGCGCGCCTGCCCTTCGCCTCGTAACGCGATTTGCAGAACGTCCTCCGCCGCGAGCGACACGTCGGAGGCCTGGCGGATGTCGGTGCGCATCGCTTCGGCCAGGTGCGTGAGCTGCTCGCTCCGCACGCTGCGGTCGCGAAGGGTATGGTTCCACCGCAGCAAGCCGACGAACAGCGATATCACCACGCCCAGCATGATCGACGTCAACGCTACCACGACCATGACCTCGACGAGCGTCATCGCGCCGCGCGCCCAACGCCGCCGCCTGGGTCGTATCGATAATGCAGCGAACAAAAACTTCATTCAGTAGTTCCTAACTCATCCTGGAAGGCCCAGGCGATGATCCGCACCGGACGCGCCGGCTGGCCGCTAGGGCCGTTCCAGGCCAGCTCAATCGTGACTCGCTTGGCCGCCACGCCTTCCGTCTCCTCGTCGACCGCCACGAGGAGCTTGGCGCCCGGCAGGTGGGGCGCTACCGCCGCTGGAATCGCGGCATTTTCCACCGCTTCCGGCGTGAGCTCGTCCCAAGGCCGGTTAACGAGCCGCTCGGCCAGCGCCTGAACCGTTTGCGTCGCAACGGCCCGCCGCTCCGCCGCCCGTTGCTGGCCGGACACCACGCGCAGCATCGTCATCGACGTCGACAACAACAACGCCAGGATGGCGGCCGTCACCGTCATTTCCAGCAGCGTCAGCCCGCGCGGCCCGGCGGTGTGTGATCTGTCCGCTAAACAATGCTTATTCCTGCCCATCATGTCATCCTAACCGCAGCGTAACAATTTGGATGAAACCGCCAAGAACGCAGAGGTCGCCAAGAGAAAGACATCGCTTCTGTCCTCCTTCGCGTCCTTGGCGTTCTTGGCGGTTCAATTTGCTAGAGGCCTTAAGTCAAACCCCGAATCAAAACGACAATCGGAATAAACAGCGATATTACGAAGAAGGCCACCACCGCGCCGAGCATCAGGATCGCCGCTGGGTATAGGAGCTGCAGTGCAATGGCCAGCCGGTAGATCGACCGTTTTTCGCGCCGTCCGGCAATCGCCCGCAGCGCCCACGGCAAGTTGCCGACCTGTTCGGCCGTTTTGAGGAGGCTGAGCTCCGCGCTGGTGATTAGCCGAACCTTGTGCAGCGCGTCGCGCCAGTCGCCGCCCGCGGAAACGGTTTCGGCTGCGCCGGCGAGCTGCCGCCGAATGCCTGGCGAGGGATAGACGGCCGCCAGCCGGTCCAGCACTCCCGCGAGCGGTTGCCGCTGGTCGGTCGCGATCGCCAGGATCCTCAGCACGTCGGCCACGCGCCGCCCGCGGAATAGCCGGTCGCCGACCCACGACAGCACCGGCACGTCGCACAGGTAACTGATGCTGACCACCAGCGTGCCAAGCATCACCAGCATCAGCGCCCAAACGAGCGGCACGCCTGCGTAGTTCACGAAGAACTGCGAAACGGCCACGGCCAGCTCCGTCATTGCCGGAAGGCTGATTTCGAACTCATAAAAAATGCTCCGGAACTCGGGCACGATCTTGATCATCAGGAATGCCAGCACGCCGACCATCATGAACATCACCGCGCCGAGATAGGCGAGGCGATCGACGCATGCCCGCCAGACGGCGGCCATCTCGCCGTGCTCCCCGCGGCTAAGCTCCTTCAACGCGGCCAATCGCGCTTCCGCCGTTTGACCGGCGGACAGGTAGGAGGTCGCTTCGCGCGGCAAAGCGGCCGGGTGGCGCGCGACCGCGGCCGCCAGCGGTGTGCCTTGCTGCAGGGAGTTGAACAGCCTTTCGGCCGACCGGCCGACGATCCCCCGCATCGACTGACCGGCCATGAGCACCGACGACTCGAGCTGAATTCCGCGTCCTACGAGCAGCGACAGCAGCGTGCACATCGATCGCCGTTGCGCTTCCCGCCGCTGCGTGACGCCTTCCACCAGCGTCGCGGCGGCCAGCAGGACAATAATCGTGCCGAAGAACGTGAAGATGCCGCCCACGATGGCCGGCGCCAGGCCGAGCCCGATCAGCACCCAGCCCGTGATGTTCAGCAAGACGTACACCGGGTCGTCCGGCTCCGGCCCGCGGGCACCATAATTGAGCCGCAGCGCCATGCGCAGCCCCAGCCCCAGCAGGATGAGCATCGGCCAGGAATAAAGGAGCCATTCCATAATTCGCCGCGTTCCCTTCGGGTTATACGCTCCCGATCAATACGACAATCCCTCGATCAACTTCACCAGCGGCAGCATCAAGCCCACGACGACGAAAAAGACCAACGTCGCGACGGCCACCAGCGCCATCGGCGGCAGCAACCGGCGCATCAACGACGCCTGCTGCTCGATCCGGTCGTCGAACAGCTCCGCCGCGATCCGCAGCGCGTCGGCCAGCAGCCCGTGTCGCTCGCCCCAGGCCACGAGCGCAACCAGCGTCCTGTCGAAGTGAATCGATTGGCCCAGCGTGTGGCCGAGCGACTGGCCGCTGTCCAATCGCTGGATCACCCGCCGGCAGGCGCGGGCGACGTTTCGATCCCGCATGATCTGGCCCGTGTGGTGCACGGCGCTGGTGATCGGAATGCGAAGGTCCACGAACGATCCCAGCAAGGCGGCGAATTCGCGCTGCCCGGACGACGTCCACAGCCGGCCCAAGAGCGGCAGCGCCGCCCGCACCCGTTGCAACAACCACCGTCCGCCGACGACCCGCACGACGACCGGTATCACCAGCACGCCCAGCAGCACGCCGGCCACGAGGCCCGGCATTTGATCGGCCGTGAGCAAGATCAACTCCGTAATGGCCGGAAGTTCGAGATCGAACTCCTCAAACACGTCGCGGAAGATCGGGATAACGAACCAGCTCAGAAACAGCGCCAGCGGCACGAGGATCGCCAGGATCAGCAGCGGATAGGCGATGGCCGCCCGAATGCGGCGTTCGATGCGACGCGACGCCAGCCGCTGCTGGGCGAACCGCTCAAACATGCCGGCCAGGTCGCCGCATTCGACGCCGGCCTGCAGCAAGCCGCGTACCTCGGCCGGCAGATCTTGTTCCACGTCCGCCAGGGCTTCTTGGATCGTCGCCCCTTGCTGCACGCGCTCCGCCAGCCGGCGGGCCACGCGCGCCAGCCGCGGATCGTCCCGCTCTTCCGCCAATGCCGCCAGCGTCACCTCGAGCGGCACCCGGCTGGCGTCCGCCGCGCCGACCGCCTGGACGAGCGTCGCGACCTGGTCGTCGTGCAGCGTTCCCGCCTCGTCGACGGCCGGGCTCCACAGCAGCTCGACCACCGTCAACCCGCGCGCGGCTAGCTCGCGCCGCGCTGCCGCCTCGTCGTCGGCCACCAGCCGGCCGCTGACCGATTCGCCGCTCGCCGTTTGTGCCTGGTAGGCGTAGGTCGCCATCGCCGTGTTATCTCCAGTTCCAACCGGCCAGCTCGTGCAGCATCGATACGTACGGCCAGAGGACAAGCAGCGTGAAGCCGATCGTCAGCGTGCCGCCGATCGCCACGGTGAGCAGGATGGGCAGAT
>CAZHIV010000181.1:0-8015 GCA_964532675.1 uncultured Planctomycetaceae bacterium | reverse complement strand
ACTGATGAAACCGCTCGCCGCCGGCGATGACGAGCGACTCGCTGGTGAGCAAGTAGCTGAGAAACTCTTCGCCGCCGTTGTTGCCGAAGCCGGCGAGCAGGTTCTCGTCATCGAGCCGTTTGAGCTGCTCCTCGTTCTGCTGGACGGCCTTGGCGAGCCGCTGGGCGGAGCCGCCGCCGAGGCCGGCGGCGCGAAGGTTGGCCCGGCTAACCGGGGCGCCTTCCGGCAGCTTGCCCACAGCAATAGCGTCCTGAATGGTGGACCGGGCCTGCCGCGTCTCCGCCGCGTTGCCGCGCAGGGCGCTGTTGAAGGCGTAGAGCTCCACGCCGGCCGCGGCGCCTGTCTTGGCCACCGCGCGGCCGCTGGAGACATCGACCTGTTGCTTTTGATATTCACGCGCCTTGGCGAGCTTGTCCTTGTCGACCTGTTTGCCGTTGGCTTCGGCAATCTCCAGCGCGGAGCAGCCGAGCGACGATTGCAGCACGGGCGCCCAGCCGCCTCCTTCGCCCCAACCGCCGTTCTCTTCTTGCGAGGCCTGTAGCTTGGCGAGGCACTTGTCGAGCGCGGCGTCGGCCCGTTGGCGAAGCGGATCGTCTTTAGCCAACAGCTCGACGGCGCGGGCCAGGTACTGGGCCGCCAGCGGCGTGTCGACGTTCGGCCCCAGCTTGCTCTGCGGCTGGGTGCCGGTGAGGTCGGTGATCCGCGGACCGTCGGCCGGCGCTTTCTCCACGCTGTTGATCAGGTATTCCAAGCCGCGGCGGACCGGTTCTTTGTGTTCGCCGGAAACCGGCGTCTGGCCCGCGCGGAGCAACGCGAGGAGCGTGAACGACGTCGTGCCGGGGTCGGTTTTCACGGCATGCGGATCGCGGACTTGCTGCGCGGCCTGCGAGCCGCCGCCCCAGCCGCCGTCCGGATGCTGAGCCGCGATCAGCCAGGCGATGCCCTTGTCGACGAAAGGGGCGATCTCGGCGGGAACGATGGGATTGGTTTTCGAGGACTGGTCTTCGGTTTTCAATTCGGAAGTGGCCGATGCGTCTTGGGTTGCGGCCGGTTCATCGGCGGTCGTCCACTTCGTAGCGGTCGCAATCGCGGCCATCGCGCAGAGAATCAGCGAGGTTTTTCGTCGCCACATGGTTCCGTTCCTTTTTCGTGTTCGGAGATTGTCGAGTGACATTGCCGCCAGCCGCTTGCGGCTTAGCGCTAAGCCGCAAACGGCGGGCAGACTGTACCGAGTGAACCGCGGTTCTAGCGGGTTGGACGCGGCGGCCGATCCGCGAGTTCCCAGAAATTCTTTCGCGGCCGCGCCGGGCACCTATTGCCGGAACCGGGCGATTATTGCTGCCGCGGACGGCGATGCCGGCCGCGGGGGCGGAAGCGGTCGCGAATCTGGCCGACGACGTCCGCCAGCAAGTCGACCTCCGCGGGCCTGTTGTAGAGATAGAAGCTGGCCCGCGTGCTGGCGGCGATGCCCAGCCGATCGTGCAGCGGCCACGTGCAATGATGGCCCGCGCGGACGGCGACTCCCTGCTGGTCCAGTAGCTGGGCCACATCGTGCGCGTGCGGCTGGGCGAGCGTGAAGCTCACCAGTCCGGCGCGGTGCTCCGGCGCGGGGCCGAGGATCGAAAGCCCATCGACTTCTTGCAGCCGCTGGTAGGCGTAGCGCGCCAGCTCGTGTTCGTGGCGAGCGACGGCCTCGAGGCCAAGCAGATTCAAGTAATCGATGGCCGCGCCCAGCGCGATGGCCGGGGCAATCGGCGGCGTGCCGGCCTCGAACTTTGCCGGCAGCTCGGCCGGCGTGAACCGGTCGGCCCAGACGCGGTTGATCATGCTGCCGCCGCCCAGGAACGGCGGCATCGCGTCCAGCAACTGCTCGCGCCCATACAGCACGCCGATCCCCGTGGGGCCGAGCATCTTGTGCCCGCTGAACGCCAGGAAGTCGGCGCCGAGCTCCGCGACGTTCGTCGGCAGATGGGGCACGCTTTGGGCCGCGTCCACCAGCACCAGCGCGCCGGCCGCGTGCGCACGCCGGGCGATCTCGGCCACCGGGTTGATCGTGCCCAGCACGTTGGAAACCGAGGCGACGGCCACCAGTTTCGTTCGCTCGGTGAGCAGCGTATCGAGCGCATCGAGCACCAGCAAGCCGTCGTCTGTTATTGGGATATGCTTCAGCACCGCGCCGGTCCGCTCGGCCAGTTGGTGCCAGGGCACGAGGTTGGAATGGTGCTCCATCGTGGTGACGACAATTTCGTCGCCTGCCCGCACGTTCGCGTCGCCCCAACTGCGGGCCACCAGGTTGATGCCGGCCGTGGTGCCGGAGGTGAAGATGACTTCGGTAGCACGCGCGGCGCCGATGAATTCGCGGGCCTTTTCGCGGGCCTCTTCGTACTGCTCGGTGCTCCGCTCGCTGAGCGTGTGGATGCCGCGGTGGACGTTGGCGTAGTCGCGCTCGTACACGCGGCGCAGCACCTCGATCACCTGCCGGGGCCGCTGCGTGCTGGCGGCGTTGTCGAGAAACACCAGCGGCCGGTCGCCGTGCACCGTCTGCCGCAGGATCGGAAAATCCTCGCGCAGCGCCTCGGGCAGCAGCTTCGAGCGGTCGACGGGCAGTGTTGTTTCGACGACGGACACTTTTAGACTTTCAACGTCTTACTTTTTACCACAGAGGACTCAGAGGGCACGGAGGAAGGAACTTGAACTGAGTTTTGGACACTAATTGGTACTAATCTTCACTAGAACCGGTTTCATAACTAGTGGCACCGGCTGCTAGCCGGTGCGGAAAACTGCAAAACTGCGACACAGGCCAGCGGCCTGTGCCACTGTGCCGCAAGCATCGATGGTTTTGAAACCGGTTCTAATCAGAATTACTTACGATTGTCTCTCATTAGCGTGGATTAGTGTTGATTAGTGTTCCTGCGCTTTTCTCAGTGCCCTCTGTGTCTCAGTGGTTATTTTCCGTCGCGGCCGACCGGCGAGTGGACGGCCGATTGCAGCACCTTCCAAGAGAGCAGGCAGCACTTCTGGCGGTTCGGGGTGAGCCGGGCGCCGTAGAGCTTCAGCATATCCTCGGCGGAGAATTGCTTCACGTCCTCCAGCTTCTTGCCCTGAAGCTGCTCCAGCAGCATCGAGGCCGAGGCCTGGCTGATCACGCATCCCTGGCCGGTAAAATAGCAGTCCTTGATCGCGCCGTCCTCGCCGAGCTCCAGCTCGACGCGCACGACGTCGCCGCAGAGCGGGTTGTTCTCCTCGTGCGCGTGCGTTGCCGTCGGCAGGCGCCCACGATGGAACGGGTCCTCGTAATGATCGAGGATGTGCTCCTGGTAAAGTTCTTCTTCGTCGATCGGCATGGATATCGCGACGCGGCGGGAAAATCGGTATGTTTAGTTTCCGTTCATGGGATGCCGTTCATCGTTCAGTGTACGGGCCGACTGGTGAAGCGACAACCACGGCCTCGCTAATGCAACACGACCGCCGCCACCAGCGCGACGGCGGCCGTTTCGACGCGCATCACCCGCGGGCCCAGGTCGACCGCTTGCCAGCCGGCAACCGTCGCGGCGTCGACTTCGCGATCGGTGAATCCGCCCTCGGGCCCGACGGCGATGCGCGTTGCCCGCGGCGTGCTCAGATCGAGCTTCGAAAGCGGCGCGCCGCCCGGATGGGCAACGAGCCGCCGCGCCTCGGCAGGCTCGCATGAGGAAACCCATTCGTCCCACGCTTGCGGTTTAGCTAGTTGCATCAGCCGGTTGCGCCCACACTGCTTGGCCGCCTCAACCCCCGCGCGGCGCAGCCGATCGAGCGCGCCCCCCGTCGGCTGGGCCACCCCGCGCTCCGCAACGAGCGGTACGAGCGACGTCACGCCGAGCTCGGTGAGCTTTTCGACGAGCCACTTTTGCCGGTCGCCCTTCGGCAGCGCCACGCCCAGCATCAGTGGAAAAGGCAGCTCGCAGTCGACGGCGCGCCGCTGGACGATTTGCAGCACGACCGCGGAGCGCTGGGTTTCTTCGATCACCGCGTCGAACTCGGCGCCGCTACCATCGAAGAGGACGACCCGCTCGCCGACCCGGGCGCGCATCACGTGCAGCAGGTGATGGGCCTCGGGGCCATCGAGCGTGGCGCGTTCGCCCGCGATCGGTTGCGAGGAGAAAAATCGCTCGGACATAGGGGAAGCGGCTGTCGGTGAAAAGGTAGCTGGAACCGGTTTCAAAACTAGTGGCACCGGCTGCTAGCCGGTGCGGAAAACTGCAAAACTGTGACACAGGCCAGCGGCCCTTTGCCACTGAGCTGCAAGCATCGATGGTTTCCAAACTGGTTCTAAAGTGCCCGGTAATAACTTCCGACGAAGATGAAGGCGCGTTGTTTAAGTCCGGTCGCGAATCTGCATCGTCTACACTATGGGAAATCAACAGCCCTTGCCGCTGGAATACTGGGGATTGGATCGCTGGCCGTTTTGCAGCGTGCCGGCCGTGGATCAATTGTATCCGACGGCGGCGCATCACGAAGCGCTGGCGCGCATCGAATACCTGGTCGAGGGCCGGCGGCGCGTGGGCGCGCTCGTCGGCGAAGCGGGCGTGGGCAAGACGCTGCTGCTGCAGGCGGCGGCGCGGCAACTGGGCCGGCAAGGCCGGGCCGTCGCGCTCGTGGATGCGATCGGCATCACGACGCGCGAGTTGCTGTGGCAGATCGCGGCCGCGCTGGGCGCGGCGCCGCGCGAGGAGGCCGACGTGGTTCGGCTGTGGCGGCAGGTGACGGACCGCATCGTCGAGAACCGGGCGCAGCAAATTCACACCGTGCTGTTGGTGGACGATGCGCACGCGGCCGGGCCGGACGTTTTGATGCAGTTCGCGCGGCTGGCGCGGCTCGATTCGTCCTCCGCCGCGCTGTGGACGATGGTGCTGGCCGCCGAGCCGGCCCTGGCCGCCCGCTGGAACGATACGCTCCGCCACCTGGTCGACCTGCGGATCGAGCTGGGATCGTGGACGGCCGAGGACACGGTCGGCTACGTGCAAACGGCGCTGGTCGAGGCGGGCCGCTTCGAGCCGCTGTTCGAAGACGAAGCGCTCGCCATGCTGCACGAGGTGACGCGCGGCGTGCCACGCGATGTGGCGCGGCTGGCCGATTTCGCGCTGCTGGCCGGCGCCGCGGCCGGCTTGGAAACTATCGACGCCGCCACGGTCGAGTCGGCTCACGACGAGATCACCTGGCCCGCCGTGGCCACGGCGTTCTAGCGGCTTAAGCATGTCCCGTAGGGACAAACGATAATAGCCCAGCGATTTTATCGCTGGGAAGAAGTTTGCGCGGTTGGCAGGAGTCCCGTAGGGACGATTGAAGACAGCTTCGATCGTCCCTACGGGACTTGGCTTTCCTTGCCAACATAGTACCCAGCAGTGAAACTGCTGGGCTATTGTCATCGCGTCCCTACGGGACGAGATAGGGGCAACGACGAGCGCAAAGCCGTGGGCACGGCACCCACTCGCCGCCTGTCGCCATTCGCGTTCCGCGAAATGCGCTCCTCGGATACACTTTCAGCATGGAGCGGATTCAAACCAAGGCGGCGCGATACGAATTCACGGCAGAGCGCGACGAGAACGGCGTGCCGCACATTCACGCGCCCTCGTGGCGCGAGGCCCTCTATGCCTGGGGCTACATGCACGCCACCGACCGGCCGACGCAGGTCTACTTCGCCCGTGCCGTGGCCAGCGGCCAGGCGGCCGAGCGAATCGCCAACAAGCCCGAGCTCTTGGAGATGGACGTCTTTCTCCGCCGGGCCGGCCTGTATCGCGACCTGGACCGCGAGTTTCGCCGGCTCCCGGAAACCACGCGCGAGCAGCTCGAGTGGTACTGCCAGGGCGTGAACGACGGCCTGCTGGACGCCGGCCGCACGCTGCCCATGTGGGTCACCGGCTTCCGGCCGCGCCCCTGGGAGCCCACCAGCGTAATGCTCATCGGCAAGCTGCTGAGCTTCGCCGGGCTGTCGATCGTCGAGCAGGAAAACGAACGGCTGCTGCTGGAGCTGATCCAGCTGGGCGTCGACGACGAGCGGCTCCGCGAGCTTTTCACCCCGTACCTGGACGGCATCGATTTCGAGCCGCTCCGCGAAATCCACGTCGCCAGGCGGCTCTCCGACGAGGCGCTGGAGCTGCTGGCCGACTTGCCGCGGCTGGCGGGCAGCAACGCCTGGGCGGTCAGCCCCGCGCGGAGCGCGACGGGACATGCCCTGCTCGCTTCCGATCCGCACCTGGAAGTGAACCGGCTGCCGTCGATCTGGTACGAAATCGCGCTCAACTGGGGCGACCACCCTTCGGGCGGTGCCCGTGAGTACGCGATGGGCGCCACGCTGCCCGGCTGCCCGATCATGGCGGTCGGACGCACGAACCACCTGGCCTGGGGCGTGACGTACATGCACGCCGATACGAGCGACTATTTCATCGAAGACTGCCGGCCGGGCGGCTCCAGCGGTTGGCAATACCGCCGCGGCGAACGCTGGTTCGACTTCCAGCACCGGCAGGAAGTCATCCGCCGCAAAGGGGCCGAGCCGCTGGTGCTCGACGTGTACGAGAACGAGCAGGGCATTTTGAGCCGCACACCCGATTCCGCGGAGGGCCGCGGCAAGTACCTGTCCGTGGCCTGGATCGGCAACAACGTCGAGGGCGGCCGGGCAATCGGCACCTGGATAGACGTCATCGGCGCCCCAAGCACGGCGGCGGCGATGGATACCGTCCGCGTCTGCCCCCATCCGTCGCTCGTGTGGGTCTTCGCCGATCGCGATGGCCACGTGGGATTGCAGGCGAGCGGCTGGTTGCCGCTGCGGGGCGGCGGCAATTCGGGCATCATCCCGCTCGCGGCCTGGGATCCCGAGAACCATTGGCAGGGCCGCGTGCGCGTCGACCTGTTGCCGCAGGAGTACGACCCGGCCATCGGCTTCGTGGCCAGCGCCAATGAAGAGCTGTATCGCCGCGACGGCCCGCCGCTGCACGCCCACGGCCAGCCCGATTACCGCAAGCGGCGAATCGTCGAGCGGCTGACCGAGCTGCCGCGGGCCACGATCGAGGACATGCAGAACTTGCAGTACGATGTGCTCAGCCTGCAGGCCCGCGACCTGCTGCCCGTGCTCTTGGCCCTGGTCGACGACTGCCCGCTGAAGGAGAAACTTTCCACCTGGGACTGCCGGTACACGCCCACCAGCACCGAGGCCACGCTGTTTCAACACTTCTACCGGCACGTCGTGCTGCAAATCTTTGGCAACGAGCAGGGCATCGGCTGGCGGCGGATGTTTTATCTTTGCACGCGAATGGGCTACTCGACGATGGTCCTCACCGCGATCGACCGCACGCTCCGCAAAGTCACGTCCTCCTGGTGGCGCGGCCGGAGCAAAAAGGCGCTCGTCCAGCGGGCCGCCGAGCTGGCTCAAAAAGAGCCCGTCCGCCCGTGGTCGGAGTTCAACACGTTTCATTTCGTGAACCGCTTCTTCGGCACGGCCCGCGCCGGCCGGCTGCTGGGCTTCCGCTCGCGCCCGATCGCCATGCCCGGCTGCGCCGGCACGATCTTCCAGGGCCACCTCATCACCACCGCCACGCGCGAATCCACCTTCGCGCCGACCTACCACTTCGTCACCGACCTGGGCACGGAGGAGGCCTGGACCAATCTGCCTGGCGGACCCAGTGAAAGCCGCTTCTCCGAATGGTACAAAACTGATATCCCGCGCTGGATCGCCGGCGAATACAAGCAGCTCACGCCGACCGGCAATGGCACCGGCCATTAGCGTCGACGGCCACGTCGAATCTACTTTGAACAACGACCGCGCGACTTTATGCCGCAAACGTCCGCAACCGACCTCTCCGCCGCCCGCACTCGCATTGCCGCGGCGTATGATCCTGACGCCTTGGAAGCCGCCGGGACGCGGCTCGTGGCGGTGTTGGCCGAGCATTTCCGCCGCGCCCTGTCGCGCGATGCCAAGGTGCTGAACTGGAACGAGCCCGCCGCCCTTGTCAAACAAGCCAGACGCCGGTTGGACACCGCGC
>CAZHIV010000180.1:0-4637 GCA_964532675.1 uncultured Planctomycetaceae bacterium | reverse complement strand
AGAAAACGGTGTCGCCTTCGGATGCTATCAAAGCGCCACTAGTGGTATACGGGAACACCGTGGCATCGCTGAGTGTTGTCGGATCGGTCAGGCCCGCATAAACGTAGACATCCACATTGGACCGTGAGTTATCGGAGGCGTAGAACCAGCCAGTACTGGGTGGGTTACTGGTCGACCATTCCTGGTACAGGTCGTTGGTACCATCACCCCAGTAGAATTCCCCGGAACTATCGGGTAGATCGTTAATTGGCCCCGTCAGCACATTCCCCCTGGCTTGTGTGGCCACCACGACAACCAAGATTAGCATCAACGCTGTGTTTCTCATGATTCTCCTCCTACTGTTAGGATTCCTGGTGTCAGGCCTTTCGCTTGCGCCTCGCTGCTGATCTCTCGAATGACCTCCCGGAGTGGGCGATCACGCTGAGCCGCCTCCGTCAAGCGTAAGCTGAGCAGCGCGTCCAGCTTGCGGCGATCTTCGTCGGAAGCCGCCAGGTACGCGGCTGCAGCTTCGGGCGTAACGCGAATTGTAATTTCCTGCATTACCACGGCCGATGTCCTCACGTAAATAATATAATATGCCTATCGTATCTCCAGCTCAAACGGCATCACGAGCGCTGCCGGCTGATCGAAGACCTTGCGAAGGCGATAGGCCTTGCGGGCGGCGCCGGCCAATTCGGGCGCCAGCGCGTCGAGGCCCTGGCCGAGGCGAACCTCTTTTTCCGCGTCCATGTCGCCGAAGAGCGTTTCGAAGAAATTCGTCGGCTCCGGCAACACGATGATCTTTACATCAGAGTCCTCGTCCAGGCCCGCCAGCTTCTTCGCCTCGGTCACCGCGTCGTCCAGCGTGCCGAGCTGGTCGACGAGTCCTTTTTCCTTGGCTTGGCGCCCGGTATAGATTCGGCCGCCGGCCAGCTCGCGGAGCTTTTCGACCGGCATGTTGCGGCCTTGAGCGGCCTTCGTGGTGAACTGCTTGTAGATGTCTTCCATCATGTTCTTCACCGCGGCCCGCTCGGAGCTAGACCACTTATCGCTGGAGGCGAACAGGCCGCTGTTCTTGCCGCGCGAAATGGTTTCCGTCGTAATGCCGATCTTGTCGTACAGTCCGCGGATGGCCAGCTTGCCGCCGACCACGCCGATCGAGCCGGTGATCGTCGAGGGCGTGGCGACGATCTTGTCCGTACCCATGGCGATGTAATAGCCGCCGCTGGCCGCCACGTCGCCCATGCTGGCGACGATCGGCTTCTTGATCACTTGCGTCTGGTTCCAAATCAGGTCGCTGGCGATTGCCGAGCCGCCGGGGCTGTCGATCCGCAGCACGATTGCCGCCACTTTGTCGTCGTCGTTCGCCTTGCGCAGTGCTTCGACGATCGTGGTGGAGCCCATGATCTGGCCGAACAGCCCGCTTTCGCTCTTGCCGCTCATGATCGGGCCGACGGCATAGACGACGGCGATTTTTTTCCCGCCCCGGTCGCCGGACGACGAGCCACCGCCCATCATGGCCTGCAGCAGCTTGAAAAGGCCCATCGGGCCGGAGAAATCCGTATCCACCTCTTTCTTGCCGTAATTCTGGACGTACACGAGCGGGTCAGCCTCGTAGGCATCCGCCAGCTCGTCGCGCAGCGTCTCCGCGTAGGCGATGCGGTCGACGAGGCCGAGCTCCTTCGCTCGCCCGGCGGTCAACAGCCCGGCGTCGATGATCTCCTTGGCTTGGGCGATCGAAAGCGGCCGGTCCTTGACGATCGTCGTCACGAGGTCGTCGTACATGCTGTCGATGACCGAGGTGAGGTTCTCGCGCACCGGCTCGCTGAATTTCTCCCGCGTGAGCGGTTCCGCTGCGCCTTTGTACTGGCCCATGTGAATGAAATCGGCCTGGATGCCGAGCTTGGCAAGCATGCCCTTGTAGAACGTGGCCTCGGAGTGGACGCCGGGCAGCACGATGATGCCGGCCTCCGGCATCACGATTTCGTCGCAGGCGCAGGCGACGAGGTAGTCGGCGGGCATGGCCGTTTCCAGCATGGCATACACCTTTTTTCCGCTGGCGCGGCAGCGGCCGATCGCGCCGCGCAGCTCGTCGATTTTGCCGCGCCCGATGGAAGGGTTCTGGATGTTGAGCACGATGCCGGCGATCGATTTGTCTTTCGCCGCCTTTTCGAGCCGGCTGATCGCTTCGCGCAGATCGAGCTGCGTCTCGCCGAAGGGGCCGACCTGGGCAGAGGACTCGGGCAGATCTTCTTTAAGCGTCAAGAGCGCCAGGCGCACCTTCTGGCGCTTGGGCGTCGACGGCGTTTTTCGTTTCGCGGCCGGTTTCGACTTCGGCTTGGAGTTTGCTTCCGCTTTGGGCTTGGCATCGGCCGCCTCGTCGGTGGCTGCTTCGCCAGCTTGCTCATCCTTCTTCGGTTCGTCCGCGGACTTTTTGCTCTCTTCGTTCGCGGACTTTGCTTCAGCGGCTTCCGCCGCGGGCTCGGCTTTCTGTTCCTCGGCCTTCTGCTCCTCGGCCTTCTGCTCCTCGGCTTTACCAGCCTCCGGCGCGGTTTCGGCCGCTTCCGCCGCGGGCGCTGCCGTCGGTTCGTCGTCGGCGACCGCAGCCGGAAGTGCTATCGCCGACCAGTATAAGAACAAGAATGCGACGGGAATTGGCATATACGGCCGGTACCGGACTGCGATGCGGGAGCGAATATTCATGGTCTTCTCCAAGCTGCCGAGTTTTTGGGGGAACGCTGCCAAACGCCGGATTTGATACCTGCACTTCGCCGGACGGCGTGCAATCTTGCATCCGTCCGCGAACAGGCGCTCTGGCGCATTCTGCTATTCTAGCGAACCTGCATTGCAATTGCAGCGGTCCGGGCCCTCGATTCGCTCTGGTGGCGCCGACGGCCGTTTGCTAGCCTTCCCGCCTACTTTTCTGCCGGTGCCGCGTGTCGCGCGGCCCCGAGAAACGCGGGCCCGCCGCCGCCCGGCGGACCATCCCTGTTTGCCGTCTCATCTACGGAGATTTGCATATGCCATTGCCGTGCCGTCGTTGTGCCTGGCTATTCCTCATTGGTGTCATGGGCCTCGGTGCAAACGCCGCCCATGCCCAGTTGTGGCGGCAGTTCCTGCCTTCGGGAGGGGCGGAGTCGAACGAGCAACGGACGGCTTCGCGGCCACTCGCGGCGGACCGCGCCGATCTCTCGTTGGCCCAGGAGAGCGGCCCCTGGCTGATCGTCGCCGCCAGCTTCTCCGGCGACGGCGCCGAGGAGCAGGCCCGCGCCCTGGCCCAAGAGCTTCGCTCGAAAAACCGCCTCCCCGCGTACGTCCACGAAATGAACTTCAAGTTCGGAAGCGAGCCGCCCGGCCGGGGGATCGATGAATATGGAGCGCCGGTGCGCCGGCGCTTCCGGCGCGGCGACGAGGTCAGCGAGCTGGCCGTGCTGGTGGGCGACTTTCCATCGATCGACGATCCGCATGCCCAGAAGACGTTGGAGCGCCTCAAGACGCTGCAGCCAGAGGCGCTCAATGTCGACGCCAATCGAACCGCGCAAAGCATGGCCCAGGCGCGCCGTTTCGAGGAGGCCTTGATGGAAAAACTCGGCAAGCCGCGCAGCCGCGGACCGATGGCCAAGGCATTCCTCACGCGGAATCCACTTTTGCCGCGCGAGTATTTCGTCCCCAAGGGCGTCGACCCGTTTGTCGCCAAGATGAACGACGGCGTCGAGCACAGTCTGCTCGATTGCGCGGGCCAGTACACGATCAAGGTCGCCACGTTCCGCGGCAAGACGATCCTGCAGACGAGCGGCAAAGAGGAGCAAACGAGCAAATCCTTCTGGGGCCGGCCCAAAGTCGACGACGACAACCCGCTCGTCGAAGCGGCCGAGAACGCGCACCTGTTGACGCAGGAGCTGCGCGCCCACGGCTGGGAAGCCTACGAATTTCACGACCGCACCGAGAGCATCGTCACGATCGGCTCGTTCGCCCAGGTAGCGCAGCGGCTGCCCGACGGCCGCGTGCTGGCCCTGCCCGCCGTGGAGCGGATCATGCGCACCTTCGGCGCGGCCTACGACACGCCGGCCGACCCATTGACCGGCATCGGCAACGACGAGACCACCCAGCGCCTCGTCGACCAGCAGGAGCAGCAGTTCAACCTGCGAATCAGCGGCCAGCAGGCGCAGATCGTGCCGGGCCTCAATCCGAAGCACGTCAAAATCTTTACCGGCAATGGCAAGCGGCGCCGGCTGGAACGGGTCATTCCCATGGACCCGACGCCCGATGCTATGGAAGTCCCGAAGCGAAGCGTTTCCAGCGCCTATGCCGGCTAGCGCCATGTTAGCGTCGGCGGCCACGCCTAATATCTTCCAGCTATTGCTATTGCGCGCCGCCCTCTAACGCATGTCGCCTACCGCCGCCCTCTGCTAAGATGGCGGCGATGATGACTCCGCAGCTCGTGATCGGCACGCGCAATCGCAAGAAGGGCGCGGAGATCGTCGAGCTGCTTGCGCCGTGGGGCATCGAAGCCGTCACGCTGGACGACGTGCCGGATGCCATCGACGTTGCGGAAACGGGCGACACGTTTGCCGCCAATGCGACACTCAAGGCGACCGAACAAGCCAGTCACCTCCAGCGGTGGGTGCTCGCCGACGACAGTGGGCTGGAGGTCGACG
>CAZHIV010000179.1:0-3124 GCA_964532675.1 uncultured Planctomycetaceae bacterium | reverse complement strand
GAGTAAGTAAACACCCTCACCTACTCACTTACTCACCTATTCACTTACTCACTCACCATCCTGCCATGAAAACAAAACAACGCAAAACCCGCCGCACGCCCAACACCGCCTTCCGGCCGCTGCCCAAGGGTCCGCGTGGCGGGATCGAACTGCTTTTGATCCATTCCGTCGAGCACGTGGGCAAGCAGGGCCAGGTGGTCGAAGTGCGGCCCGGCTACGCCTACAACTACCTGATTCCGCAGGGTCTCGCCACGGTCGCCAGCGAGCATCACAAGCGGATGGTCGATAAGCACAAGGCCAAGCTGCAGCAGATCGAGGTTGCCCGGCAGGCGGAGCTCCGCAAGCAGGCCGCCGACCTGGCCAAGCACAGCATCACGATCGAGGCCAACGCGACCGAGGACGGCCACCTGTACGGCAGCGTCGGCGCGGCCGATATCGTAGCGGCGCTCAAGAACGCCGACGTTCACCTGGCGGCCGATCAAATCAAGCTCGACGGCCCGCTCAAGGAGCTGGGCCTGTATACCGTCAAGGTGCGCTACTCCAGCGAAGTGGACGGCGAGCTCAAAGTGTGGGTCGTGCCGACGGTCGCTTCGGACGCGGACGCCGGCAAGTAAGGCCGTGGACGCGCCTTTCTAGAGCCAAGCAACGACGGATCGAACCCATGGCCACAGTCGAAACACAGCGCCGCGCCCAACGCGACACCGACGGCGTCGAGGAACTGCTCAATCGCCAGCCGCCGCAGAGCGTCGAGGCGGAACGGGCCCTCATCGGCAGTCTATTGCTGCTGCCGGAAGTGTGCGACGAAGTCGCCCTCGTCGTGCGTCCCGACGATTTCTACGACCCGGCCCACCGGGCCATCTTCGGTCACATGCTGACCCTGCACGAGGACGGCCGCGAAATCGACCCCACGCTCCTGGCGCAACGCTTGAAGGACGCCGGCCAGTATGAATCCGTCGGCGGGGCGGCCTACTTGCTCGAGCTGGGCCAGGAAGTGGCCACCGCCGCCCATGCGGAGTACTACGCCCGCATCGTCCGCGACAAGGCGGTGCTCCGCTCGCTGATCCACGCCGGTACCGACATCATCCAAGAGTCATACGAACCGGGCATCGACGCCCGCCAGATGCTCGCCCGGGCCGAGGAGCGCGTCTTCCGCATCCTCGACGCCAAGGGCGACACGCAGGTGCGGCCCGTGCGCGAAGTGCTGCACGATTCACTCGCCCGGATCGATGCCCGCATGCAGCGCCAGCATGCCTACGGCGGCCTGGAAACCGGCTTCCTGGATTACGACGACCTGACCGGCGGCCTGCATGGCTCGGAGTTGGTGATCCTGGCGGCCAGGCCCAGCATGGGCAAAACGGCGCTGGCCCTCAACATGGCCGAGCACATCGCCATCGACGAGCGCGGGCCGGGCAAAGCGGTGCTGCTCGTGAGCCTGGAAATGTCTGCCTTGGAGCTAGGCGACCGCCTGCTCTGCTCCCGGGCCCGCGTCAACAGCCATCGCCTGCGCAACGGCCAGCTTAGCGCCGAGGAAAGCCGGCGGCTGATCCAAACGGCCGCCGAGGTCAGCCGCACTCCCCTGTTCATCGACGACTCGCCAAGCCGCAACATGACGGAGATCGCCGCCACGGCCCGCCGCCTCAAGCGGCAGAAGACGCTCGACCTGATCGTGATCGACTATCTGCAGCTCGTCGAGCCGGATAACCCGCGCGATCCGCGGCAGGAGCAAGTCGCCCGCATCTCGCGCCGCCTGAAGGGCCTTGCGCGCGAGCTCAACGTGCCGGTGCTCTGCCTGGCCCAGCTCAACCGCCAGGTGGAGGCCTCGCGCGACACTCGCCCGCAGCTCAGCCACTTGCGCGAATCGGGCGCGATCGAGCAGGACGCCGATGTGGTGGCGTTCGTCCACCGCGAGGAGATCTACCAGACGAACGACGAGGACCGCCAGCGGGTCAAGGGGCAGGCCGACCTCCTGGTCCGCAAGCAGCGCAACGGCCCTACCGGCGACATCAAGCTCACCTGGCTGCACGAGTTCACGCGCTTCGAAAACTGGCAGCAGCCGGAATACGACGAGTTTTCGGACTTTGGGCCGAATTGATCCCGGTTTTTGATCGTCGTGTCATTCTGAGCGCAGCGAAGAATCTGTCATGATGCCGGCAAGATCCGTTGCGGTGCTCAGGATGACAGCTTCGGCCCGCTAGCACCGTCGTTCGCTGTTAGCTCACGGCTGCTGAACCCACCTTGTCGCACGCGCTCGATTTCGTTATTTCTACGCGGCTTTTGCGCATCGCCCCCGGCCCGTTTGAGCGAGCGTAGCCGCTCTGCCCGTACCGTCCGGCGGCCCCTTTTCAACAGCCAGTTCTGTCGATGGCGACGCGATTCCCGCAGCACTTCACGAACTTGGAAAATCGCACCTTGACCCAGCGCGCTAGGTACCTCCGCATCGCCACGGTTTTGGCCCTGCTCATCGCCATGTTGGCGACAGGGCCGGCGCTAGTCCGCGCGCAAGGAATGCCCGGCGGCGGCATGCCCGCGATTCCTCAATCGATGTTCGGAAAGAAAGAGAAACGCGAAGTTTCCGGGCCGTCGCTCTCAGCCACCGATGAATCTGTAGCCGAGATCCGCGTCGAGGGCAACAAAACGATTCCATCGTCTCAGATTCTCGACAAACTGCAGACACGCACTGGCCGACAGTTTGATCCGGCCCTGGTCCAAAAGGACGTCCTCAAGCTCACTTCCCTTGGCTGGTTCGTGAACGTCCGGCCGTCGTACCAGCGCGCCGCGAACGGGCGAATCGTCGTGTTCACCGTTATCGAGCGGCCCGTGATTCGATTTGTCGAGTATTTGGGCAACCACGGCATTAGGGACAAGAAACTCAAAAAGGAAACCGACCTGAAAGTCGGCGGCCCCGTCGATCCGTACGCCGTCGAAGAAGCACGACGCAAAATCATCGCGCTTTACCAACGAAACGGATACAACGACGTCCAGGTCACCATCGTCAAAGGCGACAAGCCGACCGACCCGGGCATCGTGTTCAGCATTCACGAAGGTCCGAAGCAAAGAATCTGGAAAGTCGTGTTCGAAGGAAACACGTTTGCCAACGACGGCCAGCTTCGCACGAAAATTCAAA
>CAZHIV010000178.1:0-6119 GCA_964532675.1 uncultured Planctomycetaceae bacterium | reverse complement strand
CCAGCGGACGCGGCAGCCGGCGGCGCCTTCCATCGTGACGTCGTTGGCGGGGACTTCGGCGTGGTTCTTGACTTGCATGGTGATTTATCCCTGTGCAGGTTGTTAGCCGCGGTTCCAATCATTCTTCCGGTCATTGAGCTTCGTTCGGCGTTGCCAGTAGTTGTCGGTGTTGATGGCGGCGAAGGTGCAGACCGCCAGCAGGGCGAGCTCGGTCATGAGGGCCGTTTCGCCGTGGCGGCTCATCCACTTCATGAGCGGGTGCTCTGGGTTGGCGGTGGTTGCGGTGTGGGGCGCAATGGCCGAGTGGGCGTCGCGGTCGCGGAAGGCCATCACGCCGTAGGTGGTCGCGGTCAGCACGAAGGCGATGCCGGCGATGAGCAGCAGCGCGTAGAACGGGTTGGCGAATTTGTGGGAGCGGTTCATCGTGCGGCCATTATACCAAAAAGCGGCGTGACGGCGGCAGGGGGATCGGGGTACGATAACGGGTTCGCCGCACGGCGTTTTAAAGTGTAGGGTGGGTCGAGTCCGCGAGACCCGCCGAAAAAAGTTTACGCTGGTGGGTCTCGCAGACTCGACCCACCCTACTGCTGAAAAATGCACTGCGGCGAACCCGTTATCGTACTCCGATCCCTCTGCCGCCGTCACGCCGCTTTTTGGTATAATGGCCGCACGATGAAACGCTCCGAAAAGTTCGCCAACCCGTTTTACGGCCTGCTGCTCGCCGCCGGCATCGCCTTCGCGATCACCGCGACCGCGTACGGCGTGATGGCCTTCCGCGACCGCGATACGCAATCGGCGACTACATCCCCCGCAACGGCCGCGGCGAATGTCGAGCACCCGCTCATGGCGTGGATGCGGCAACACGGCGAAGCGGCCCTCATGGGCGAGCTGGCGATGCTGGCCGTCTGCACCTTCGCCGCCATTGGCACCGACGAGTACTGGCAACGCCGCACCCGGAATTTGCGTCCGCCGATGGACGCAGAAGAACGCAGATAAGCGAGCGAGAGAACCGCAAGCGAGATGTACGCTGAAAAATCCCGCCAAACATTTAGATTTATACGATTGCTTGTCATCTGCGTCTATCTGTGTTCATCTGCGGACAAAATAAGTTCCTCTGCGGACAAAAACTGAAATAGGATGGTCCTGCCATGCAAGTGAGAAACAACACCGAAGTCCCCGCCAACGACGTCACGATGGAAGGCGCCGCCGGCTGCCGCGTCCGCTGGTTGGTGGGCGAAAAGGACCAGGCCCCGAACTTCGCCATGCGCGAGTTCGAAGTCGCCCCCGGCGGCCACACGCCCAGGCACTTCCACGACTACGAGCACGAAGTGTACGTGCTCGCCGGCAGCGGCGTCGTCGTCGACGGCGACCGGGAGCGGCCGCTCAAGCAGGGCGACGTCGTATTCGTCGCGCCCAACGACGTTCACCAATTCCGCAACACCGGCCCCGACCCAATGCGTTTCCTCTGCCTGATCCCCAACTCCGCCACCGGCAAGAACGTCACCGTCGTCCCCGAATGCGGCCTGGAGCCCAAAACGGCGTAAGCCTCACCCGCGACCGCGGGCGGCCGCCGTCGCCGTCGGAACGGTCAGCTTCACGGCAAATCCAAGTGGCCAAGCAATCCGTCCAACAGCAACTCGCCGCCCTTCGCGACGAGATTCGCGAGCACGACCGCCGCTACTACGTCGAGGCCGCGCCGACGATCTCCGATCGCGAATACGACAAGCTCTTCGACCGGCTGAAAGAGCTCGAAGCGGCCCACCCCGAGCTCATCACGCCCGACAGCCCCACCCAGCGCGTCGGCGGCGAACCGCTCTCCGAGCTCGACCACGTCCAGCATCGCGTGCCGATGCTCTCGATGGACAACACCTACAGTCTCGACGAGCTTAAGAAATACGGCGAGCGGACGGAAAAGCTGCTCGCCGGCGAAAAGATCGCCTGGGTCGTCGAGCTGAAGGTCGACGGCGTGGCCGTCTCGCTCACCTACGAGAACGGCCTGCTCGAACACGGCGCGACGCGCGGCGACGGGTTCGTCGGCGACGACATCACGCACAACCTGCGCACCGTGCGGGGCGTGCCGCTGCGGCTCTCCGGCGACGACCTGCCGCCGAGCGTCGAAGTCCGCGGCGAAATCTACATGACCAACACCGACCTGGCCGACATCAACGCCCGCCGCCAGGCCGCCGGCAAGGTGCTCTACGCGAACACGCGCAACACGGCCGCCGGCGGCATCAAGCTGCTCGACCCCAAGCAGTGCGCCGAGCGCCGGCTGCGATTCTTCTGCCACGGCGTCGGCCACATCGAGGGGCTGCCGACGAACTCTCACTTCGAGTTCCTCCAATTGGTCCGCCGCTGGGGCGTCCCCTCCACGCCGCTCGCCGAGCGGTTCGACACGTTCGCCGCGGCGGTCGAGCATTGCGAATCGCTCATCGGCCGGCTGCACGAGTTCGATTTCGAAGTCGACGGCCTGGTGCTCAAGGTCGACCGCTTCGACCAGCGGAGCCGCCTCGGCGCCACGAGCAAGGCGCCGCGCTGGCTCGTGGCCTACAAATTCGAAAAGTACGAAGCCACCACCCGCGTCAACGACATCTTCATCACCGTCGGCAAGAGCGGCGCGCTGACACCCACCGCCGACCTGGAGCCCGTGCAAATCGCCGGCACGACGGTCAGCCGCGTCAGCCTGCACAACGTCGAGGAGATCGCCCGCAAGGACGTGCGGATCGGCGACACGATCGTCGTGGAGAAGGCGGGCAAGATCATCCCGCACGTGGTCCGCGTCGAAAAACACCTGCGGCCGAAAACGGCCCGCGAGTTTGTCTATCCCACGCATTGCCCGGCCTGCGGCACCCAGCTCGAAAAGGACGAGGGCGGCGTCTACATCCGCTGCCCGAACTTCTCCTGCCCGGCCCAGCTCGGCGAGCGGCTGCTCTATTTCGCCAGCCGCTCCGCCATGGACATCGAAGGACTCGGCGAGAAGCTCGCCTACCAGCTCGTCGAAACGGGCCTCGTGCAAGACTCGGCCGACCTCTACCAACTGACCGAAGAGCAGCTCACCCAGCTCGAGCGGATGGGCCAGAAGTCGGCCCAGAAGCTCATCGCCAATATTGAGGCCAGCAAGTCGCGCGGCCTGGCCCGGCTGCTCAACGCCCTCTCCATCCGCCACGTCGGAGCGCGCGTCGCCACGACGCTCGCCGAGCACTTCGGCTCGATGGACGAGCTATTGGCCGCCAGCGAAGAAGACCTGGCGGACGTCGAAGACGTCGGCCCCGTGATCGCCGAAAGCGTCCACCGCTTCCTGCACAGCGACCACGCCCAACAGACCATCCGCCGCTTGCGGCATAGCGGGCTCGACATGACCTCCCCAAAAAAAAGCCCCGCCACCGCCGGCCCGCTCTCCGGCAAAACGCTCGTCGTCACCGGCACGCTGGAAAAGTACACCCGCGAACAAATCGAATCGCTCATCGAACAGCACGGCGGCCGCGCCACCAGCAGCGTCTCGAAAAGCACCGACTACCTCGTCGCCGGCGAGAGGGCCGGCAGCAAGCTGGCCAAGGCGCAGAAGCTCGGCGTCCCGGTCATCAGCGAAGCCGACTTCGAGGCCCTCCTTAAACAGTAACTTCAGAAAAATTCCCCGCGCCTCCGCGTGCGGTTTAGCTCTCTTGTCGCACTGACAGCCTGTCCTGGCACGTCGATTCAACGTCCGGCATACAACGTGCATCTTGGAATGCATCGCCGCTGAACGTCAGCGGCTCGATGCAATTCACTTCTTCGCAGGAGACGAGCGATGAAACGCTTCTTTACATTTACTCTCGCCGCGGCGCTGGCCGCGGGCCTTGCCAATAGTGCGTGGTCGCAAGGCGGTCAAAGTGGAGGTGGCGGCACCTCGGGCGGAGCCGGGACTTCGGGAACCGCGGGTACATCGGGCACCGCGGGCACCGCGGGGACCTCAGGAACGGCCGGCACTGCGGGAACCGCCGGTACCACGGGGACGGCGGGCACCACGGGGACGGCGGGCACCGCGGGGACGGCGGGCACCGCGGACGCTGCCGGTCGCGCTCAGCTCGGAACCGGCCAAAACCAGCTCGGAGCCAACGCGCAGGCCCAGAGCCAGTTCGGCGCGCGAAACTTCGACCACGCGAGTCAACCTCAATCGCCCTGGTTCAACGACGCCGGCGCACGCCAGCAGCTCAACCTGAACGACAACCAATTCAACCAGTTGAACCGCGCCTATCAAGACGCCTATTCCCGCTACAACCAAGGCCTCGGCGGCCTTAACCAGAATCTCACCGACGAGCAGCGGATGCAGCGGATGCAGCAGCTTCAGTCCCGTTTCAACCAGGACCTCAACACCAGCCTCGACTCCAACTTTACCGATCCGCAAGTTCGCCAGCGCTACAACCAGCTCAATTGGCAACATCAGGGACCGGCGGCGTTCACGGATCCTACCATCCAGCAGCGGCTGAATATCACGGGCGACCAGCAGCGGCAGTTGCGTCAACTGGCCGACGGCTGGCGCCAGCAGTTGAATCAATTGCGCCAGGGCGCGGCCAGCAATCCGAACGCGACCGCCCAGCAGTGGCAGATGCTCCAGTCGCAGTACCAAAACCGGCTCGGCTCGATCCTCTCGCCCGCCCAGCAGCAGGCCTGGTCGCAAATGGTCGGACAGCAATACCAGTTCCCGATGAACGCGTACGTGCCCTCCGGGACGAACGCGGCGGACCAGACCGGCGCCGGTCAAAACCAACAGCAAAACCAAAACCAACAGCAACCCCAGCAACGAGCCCAACGCACGGCGCCTGCCACACCGCAAGGCACCGTTCGCTACAGCTGGTTGTGCAACCGATAGATTGATTCTCTCCCACCGCCGGCGTCTCGGATCGATGATGAGCGTTCCGCCGCCGCGGCGACCTGGGAGAATAGAGTGGGCGGCGTTCTCGCGCTACCGCACCGCGAGAACGCCCCTCCCTCCCTCTCCCGCCGGGAGAGGGCCGGGGGGAGGGTGAATCGGCGACGAGCGACGCGTCCTCACCCTACCTCTCCCAAAGGGAGAGGGTTTTGAAACTGCTTCTGGCCTGATGCGTCGCCGCCGCGGCCCCGGCCATTTCCGCGCCGACCCTCCGTTCTTTGATTCGCCCCACCCGCATGCTATCCTACGCAAAGCATCCGGCCGCTGGCGGAGCGGCACGCCCTGGGCTCGGCATTGGGCACGCGCCGCCACGCCGCTTGCGGCTTAGCGCTCGTCCCCATTCCTAATCCGTCGCCAACGCAACCCTGTTCAGGAGTTTCTCCCATGCCGACCGAAGATTTCATGAAGCAGCAATACCTCACCCTCCGCGACGAAATCCGCGAATCCAAGGCCCGCATCTTCTGGCTGTTGATCATCGGCATCCTGCTGGTGATGGCCGCCGGCTATCTCGTCGCCGCCCAGCCCAACGCCTTCGCCAACGCCGCCGTGCCTTTCCTGCTCATCGGCCTGATGCTCTCGTACGTCTCGGAGCAAAACAACATCGCCCGCGCCGGCCGCTACCTGCGCGAAACCGTCGAGCCCACGATCCAGAACGTCGTCGGCTGGGAGCACTGGCTCGAAAGCAAGCCCAAGCTCCGCGAGGTCGACCACCAGTTCGTGATCGGCTTCACCGTGCTGTTTTTGATCTTCTACGCGATCACCACGTCGCTCACGCTCACCCAGCTCGACCGGCATGCCCACGAAGCATACGTCTGGGCCGGGGCAATCGCCTACTCGCTCGGAGCCATCTGCATCGTCTACGTCTTCTGGCGCCACTACACCTCCAGCACCGCCGCCAGCTGAAAAACGAACCCACTGTCCCCCTCTCCCTTTGGGAGAGGGGCTAGGGGTGAGGGAGTTTCTTCGTTTCCTTTCCGAATCGACAGGACCGTTCACGGTCCTTCGCCGCGCAGCGCTATTAGCCCCGGCGTTCACGCCTTGTCCTTACCCACAAAACGGCGCTTCGTGGAGGCATGTCCCGTAGGGACAAACGAAAATAGCCCAGCGATTTATCGCTGGGTACCAGGCACAGCACCGTATCAAGTCCCGTAGGGACGACGGAAGCTTCTGCCGTCCCTACGGGACTTGAAGGTGTTTTTCCGTTTTCCCCCCA
>CAZHIV010000177.1:0-2636 GCA_964532675.1 uncultured Planctomycetaceae bacterium | reverse complement strand
CGAATGCGAATTTCATGTTCGCCGCTTTGTCGAATGCTACCTTCAGTGGTGCTAACCTCACCAATGCGAACTTCCGTTATGGGACTGATCTGACCGGGGCGAACCTGAGCCACGCCAATCTCACGAACGCAAATTTCGCTGGTCAGATTGGGTGTGGTGAAGAGTACTGTTCGACGATCCCCGGCGCTAACCTCAGCAATGCCAACCTGAGTGGCGCCGATGCGCGAGGAGCGGACTTCTATTTAGCCACACTGGGCGCAGATTTCAGCAATATGATTCATCCGGGTGGGGACATCGGGGGCCTCAATCTGACGGCCGGCGCGTCCCTCGCCGTCTACGACTATGAAAACTACGCAGGCGTCGGAATTCCGATACTCGTGTATCAGCACCTGGCCATGGACGCCACCGGCACGCTGCGGCTGGTGTTCGGCGCCGATGCTTGGGATTCGACGATCTCCTTCGCGCCCGGCATTCCCGTCGCGCTCGGCGGCACACTGGACTTAACTTTCGCGCCGGACGTCGACATCGCCACCCAAAGCGGCCGGACGATCGACCTGTTCGATTGGTCCGGCGTGACGCCCACCGGCGCGTTCACCGTTTCCAGCCCCTACACCTGGGACCTCTCGCAGCTATACACCACCGGCGAAGTAACCCTCGCCGCCGCGCCGAGTTTGCCGGGCGACCACAACAACGACGGCGCAGTCAACGCAGCCGACTACGTCCTCTGGCGGAAGAACATTGGCACGCCCGAGGCTTACGATGAGTGGCGAGCCAACTTCGGCAACGCGCTGGGCAGCGGCTCGACAGCAAGTACTCCTGACGTCCTCGCCGCCGTTCCCGAACCATCGGTACTCATGCTGTCGCTATTGGCCGCATGTGGTCTGTTTATGGGGCGGAGCCGCCGCTCCAGTTGGTGAGGGTTCCAGCGTATCGCCACGCTCCGCACTGACGCAAAAGAACTTCGTCGCGTCGCTGGTACTCTCGTCTTCCACCGGCCGACGGTGCCGCAATGAGGTAAGGCAGCCATTGGAAAAAGTAAAAATCCAAATGGTGGTGAGCTTCAGTAAAGCAATGCTTTATCAGGACCGGCGGGCTGGCCGGTGAAGCGACTGCGGGGGCGACCATCGCTTGTAGTGTGTCTGGCCTCAACCAGCGTCGTCGCTCAGGAGATTGCGTGTCTCGACGCGGTCGCATTTCGCAGCAAATGCCGGCCTCACGGCTGCAGAGCTCCCAGTCGCGTGCATCCCGCCTAAAGTTCTGCACGGCGATTTCTTCAGGATACGAATGGTCCACGTTAAACAACTGGGACAGAATGCCCCACACTATGACCGCTGACGACAAGGCCAATCTCAAAGTCCAACTCCTAGCGAGTCAGCCCGCGGAATACTTCGTCGAATTTGCTGAATTGATCCAGATTTGGGCGAATCTCGCGGCCGTGTTCCCTATAATGGCGGGAGTCGTATGCTGTTGATGGCTGCGGCCGTCGATGGACTTCCCCCGGAACCGCCGTCCAAAGGAGTGACCATCATGGCCCGACGACTCTCTTCTGGCCGTCTGCGCGCGGGATCCGTCCGCCGCCGTTTGCTCCCCTATCGCCGCGCGTTGCGAGTCGAGCCGCTCGAAGACCGTCGGATGCTGGCGGTCATTACCGTTGATTCGCTCCTAGATAACTTTGATCCGAACGCACCGGCAACCGATGGAGTCATTACACTCCGTGAAGCGATTCTTGCGGCCAATACAAACACAGCAGTGGGCGACGCGCCCGCAGGTAGCGCCGGTGGCGACACGATCGATTTTGCCGCGCCGCTGTCCGGTGGCACAATTGCGCTCAGCGGCGGTGAGTTGCCGATCACTGAAACGCTGACGATTGATGCCACGAGTTTGTCGACGGGCGTCACCATCGACGCGCAGCAGAACTCTCGGATTTTTCATATCAACGGCGGAACAAACGACTTCGACGTCACAATCGCCGGGCTGACGCTTACCCGCGGGCAGGTAACAGGTGACGGAGGAGCAATTCGCTCACGGACGACCGGCAACGTGACGATTACAAACAGCACCCTAATCGAAAACACCGCGAGCGAAAACGGCGGCGGGATTTGGGCGCTCAACTCCACCATCGTCGCGAGCACCGTCACTGGAAACAACGCGGGAAATGGAGGCGGCGGCATCGGCGGCGGTAATCCAACGCTCATGCAGAGCACCGTCAGCGGAAACTCCGCGGGATCCATCGGCGGCGGAATTGTGGCTGACTACGCAACGATTATCCAGAGCATCCTCAGCGGAAACTCTGCGCAACAGTATGGTGGTGGGATTTGGGCCGAGGCCGTCACACTTACAGAGAGTCTTGTCAGCGGAAACACCGCAAACGCCAGTGGGGGCGGGATTCGTGCCTTGTATTACGCGACGCTCAACGAGAGCACAGTCATCGGAAACTCCGCGGAGGCCCACGGCGGCGGGATGTTTGTCCGAGACGATGTCACGCTCATTCATAGCGTCGTCAGCGGAAACACCGCTGTTTTTGAGGGAGGAGGGATTTACGCCAATAATGCGTCGGTTACCGGGAGCACGATAAGCGAGAACTCTGCGGGATTCCGCGGCGGCGGGATTCGTAGCTCTGCCGTCGCGGCTAGCCA
>CAZHIV010000176.1:0-14099 GCA_964532675.1 uncultured Planctomycetaceae bacterium | reverse complement strand
TTGCAGGCGATCATGTGCAGCAGCTCATCGAGCAGGTCCCGCGCATCGGGCGGCCGGCCCCCGGGCAGCAGCTTTTCCACCAGCTCATGGAGCACCTCCACCCGGCTCAGGTTCGCCAGCATCGCCGGGTAGCTGGAAACCAGCACCGTCTCGCCGCCGAACGGCTCAACCTTCACGCCCAGCTGCGCCAGCAGCTCTGCATGTTCCAGCACCGCCGCCGCCTCGCTCGCCGACAGGTCGACCGGCTCGGGCACGAGCAGCTTCTGCGACTCGAGAGCACCGCTCAAAACCCTCTCTCGAATTTGCTCGTAGAGGATTCGCTCGTGCAGCGCGTGCTGGTCGATGATCTCGATCCCAGCGTCGTTTTCCACGACCAGGTACCGATTGTGAACCTGCAGCGCGCCCCGCGGGCCCGGTGAAGCCGACGGCGATTGCACCTCATCCAGCCGCGACCGCGCCCCGGTCGAAGGCTCGCCCAGGTTGGCCACCTCGAACGGCTTGAACGGCGGCGCGTCGAAGCGATGCAGCCGCAACGGTTCGCCCAGCCCGTGGCCCGGGTTGGCTTGTTCCTCACTCCAAGCCGGCGGCGACGACGTCCCTGCGCTCTCGACTTGCTTGCCGAGCTCGCGCTTCGCCCACTCCACCAGCTCGCTGGCGCCCGAGGCGGCGCCCGCCAGCTCGTCGTTGCCTGTTCCGCCGGTACCAGAAGGCGAATTGCCGCGCGCACGCAGGTCGGTCGTCAGGAACTTCGTGCGCAGCGTGCCGAGCAACTGGCTGTACAGCCGACCGGAGTCCTGGAAGCGGACCTCCTGCTTCGTCGGATGCACGTTCACGTCGACCATCTCGGCCGGCATCTCGAGCCGCAGGAAACAGATCGGCTGCCGGCCGGTGAGCAGCAGGCCGCGATACGCCTCGCCGAGCGCGTGCTGCAGCGCCCGGTCGCGGATTGCCCGGCCGTTGAGGAACAGGTACTGCATCCGGCCGGTCGCCCGGCTGTGCATCGGGTTGGCGACGTAGCCGCTCAGCGTCACGCCTTCGCTCTCGCTGTGAATTTCGATGAGATCGTCTGCCAACTCGTCTCCGAAAAACGCGGCGATCCGGTCGCGGATATGGGCGGCCGGCGGCAGGTCGTGCACCGGCTTGCCGTTGTGCGCGAGCGTGAAATGAATCCGCGGATGGGCCAGCGCCAGCCGCGTCACCGCCTCGATGGCGTGCCCCATCTCCGTCTGCGGCGAGCGCAGGAACTTGTGCCGCACCGGCGTGTTGAAGAACAGGTTGCGAACCTCGATCGTCGTCCCCACAGGGCACCCGACGGGGACGACGGGCTGTGGCGCCCCGCCCACAACTTCCAGCTCGGCGCCCGTCTCGGCGCCCATCGCCCGGCTGCGAAGCACCAGCCGGCTCACCTCCGCGATCGACGCCAGGGCTTCGCCGCGGAAGCCGAGCGTGGCCACGGAAAATAAATCGTCGGCCGAGCGGATCTTGCTCGTCGCATGGCTGGCCACGGCGAGCACCAGCTCGCCGGCCGCGATGCCGCAGCCGTTGTCGGCCACGCGGATCACGTCGCTGCCCCCCTTCTCGAGCGTCACGTCGATCCGCGTCGCCCCGGCGTCGACGGAGTTTTCGAGCAGCTCCTTCACCACGCTGCCCGGCCGCTCGATCACCTCCCCCGCGGCAATCTTGTTCACCACGCTCGGCGCTAGTTGTTGAATCGTTGGCATCGGCCATTAAGTCTCACGCAAAGGCGCTAAGGCGCTAATACGGTCGGCGGCAAATACATCAACACAAAGAACACGAAGAGCACCAAGAATAACTCAACATCCTTTCTGCTCCTTCGTGTCCTTCGTGCACTTCGTGGTTATAACGATCTTTGCGCCTTGGCGCCTTGCGTGAGACATCTCCTTAAGACAATCCGTATTCCTTGATCTTCCGATACAGGGTGCGCTCGCCGATGCCGAGCATGCCGGCGGCTTCCTCGCGGTTGCCGCCCGTGGCCTTGAGCGTTTCGCCGATGAACAGGGCTTCGATGTCCGACATGGAACGGCCGACCAAATCGTGCAGGCCGTCGCCGCCGGCCGCTGAAGCGGCCTCGCCGGCGGCGGGGGCGAACTCGGCCGGCAGGTCGTCGAGATCCAGCACTTCGTCGATGTCCACCACCACCATGCTCTCGATCACGTTCCGCAGTTGCCGCACGTTGCCGGGCCAGTCGAACGCCAACAGCCGCCGCCGCGTCGCGATGGAAACGCCGCGGATCGTCTTCTGATGCCGCTTGGCGTGCTCCTTCACGAAGTAGTCGATCAAGAGCGGAATGTCCTCCCGGCGATCGGCCAGCCGCGGCAGCGTGATCGTCACCACTTTCAGCCGATGATACAGGTCTTCGCGGAACGTGCCGTCGGCGATCGACTTTTCCAGTTCGCGGTTGGTGGCCGAAAGGATTCGCACATTCACCTTCAACGGCTCGTTGGAGCCGACGCGGGTGATCTCGCCGCTTTCGAGCACCCGCAGCAGCTTGATCTGCGTGGGGATCGGCATGTCGCCCACTTCGTCCAGAAACAGCGTGCCGCCGTCGGCATACTCGAACTTGCCCTGCCGGTCGCTGGAGGCGTCGGTGAACGCGCCGCGGACGTGGCCGAAGAGCTCGCTCTCCAGGATGTGCTCGCTGAGGGCTGCGCAATTAAGCGGCACGAACGGCCGCTTCTTCCGCGGGCTGTTCTGGTGGATGGCCTTGGCCACCAGCTCCTTGCCCGTGCCCGTCTCGCCCTGGATCAGCACGGTGGCATCCGTCGGGGCGATCCGCTGCAGGCGCATCACCACGTCGTGCATTTGCGGGCTGTTGCCGATGACGCCCTCGAAGCCGAACCGCTCATCGAGCCGGCGGTGCAGCTCGGCATTGGCCCGCCGCAAGTACTGGCTGCGGGCCGCGTTCTCGACCACCGCGCGAAGCTGCTTCAAATCGAGCGGCTTCAGAAGGTAATTGAATGCCCCGCGCTGCATCGCCTCGACGGCCGACTCGATCGTCCCGTGCCCGGTGACCAGCACCACCTCGGCGTCCGGCTGCAACTCCTTCACGGCGGCCAGCACTTCCAGCCCGCCGACGTCCGGCATCTTCAAATCGGTAATCACGATTTCAAACTTGCCGGTCTCCAGCAGCGAAATGGCCTCGCGCCCGCCGCTCGCCACGGTGCAGGCGAAGCCCACGCTGCGCAAGCTGTCGGCCATCGCCTCGGCGTGCGCCACGTCGTTATCGACCACGAGCACCTGAATCGGCGGCCCGGCAGTCGCGGCAGTAGAACTCTTCACCGGCATGAACCGATGATACGGCGGCCTGGCGGCAGCGGAAAGGGGATCGAGACGAAGTGACATTGCGCGTTATACGCGCCACGTCTTATCGTCGGTAGATCGCACGACTTCGATGGTCGGCCGGCGCTTGCCGGCAAGCAAGCGGAATCGCAAGGGGAGCACGCGGCTCTCCAGAAATCGCCCACGTTTTCCCGACGAAACGCCGACCGATTTGAGTTTTCCGCCGCCAAAACGAAAAAGCTCCAAGCCCCACGGGTCGCGATCGATAATCAAAAGTTCGCGAGTGCCAACGCTTGAATAGAACGGAATCTTGTCGCGCGTTCGGTCATCGTCACTGACGATCTCGGCGGCAAAATCCGGCCCCCCGCAAAAATGGGTCCGGTATCTTTTGGCGCGCGTGTCGGGAAGATACACGGCAACGTCCGGACATCGGTAGTTCTGCACCCAGTCCTTGTGACGGTCGCTCACGTTCGTGCCCACTAGAACCATAGCGTCATCGTTCCAGCCAACGGTCTCCTCAAGAATCGCCCCCAGCCGAGTTCCAATTTGCTGGTGCTCTGGATTCGGCAAAGGAGCCATCATGTACGTGCCCTCCCAGACTTCGTCCCAGCGGTCTAGACCGTATGCGGCACGCTCCGCTCGAAGTCGCTCAGCGATTTCACGGTCCATCACAACAGTGGCCATCATCATATCTCCCGGCATAGCTACGACTGCCGCCGCAGAGTAATTATAAGTTGCTATTCCGCTTCCAACAACGCTGCTCGATCGGTGATTTGAACTTACTGCCGTGCGCTAATCGTCTCATACGTGCGCAGCGGCCGGCCACCGGTCGCTTCGTTCGGCGCGCCGGCCTTGGCGTTGGCCAGCGCGATCTGGTAGAGCTGCTGGCCGTGCGGCGTGGGATAATTTCCGGTGACGCACGCGCGGCACAGCTCGCCGGCCGGGCGGTTGACGGCCCGCTCGATCGACTCGACCGGCAGGTAGCGGAGCGAATCGGCGCCCAATTCGCGCGCCATTTCGGCATAAATCTCCTCCGCCGAGCGATCTTCCCGCATGAACCGCGGCGCGAACAGCTCGGCGATCGTCGACATGTCGATGCCGTAAAAGCAGGGCGCGGTGATCGGCGGGCAGGCCACGCGGACGTGGATCTCCGCGGCCCGTGCTTCCGTGCGTATCCGCGAGATGAGCACCCGCAGCGTCGTGGAGCGGACGATCGAATCCTCCACCAGGATCACCCGCTTCCCTTCCAGCACTTCGCGGAGCGGCGTGTACTTCACCGCGGCCTTGCGGGCGCGGTTGTCGGTGCCTTCGATGAACGTGCGGCCTGTGTAACGGTTGCGAATGAGGCCTTCGGCGCTGGGCACACCCAGGCGGAAGGCCATCGCGTCGGCCGCGCACTTGCTCGTGTCCGGCACCGGCACGATGATCGTGTTCTCGTCGATCGGCAGGTCTTCCAGCCGGGCCAGTTCTTCGCCCAGCGCTTTGCGCGCCAGGTACACGCTCCGGCCGTCCATCGTGCTGGCCACGTTGGCGAAGTAAATCCACTCGAAGTAGCAGTGGGCCCGCCGCGGGCTCTCGATAAACCGCTCGGTGCCGATCTTGCCGTCGGCGACCGTGATCATTTCTCCCGGCTCCACCGAGCGGATGCTGGAATGCGAAAAGCCCAGGTTCAGCAGGGCGACGCTCTCGCTCGCCGCCGCCAGCAGCGGGCCTTCGACCGCGTAGCACAGCGGCCGGAAGCCCCACGGGTCGCGGGCCACGACCATCTCGCCCAGCGCGTTGAGCAGCACGAGGTTGTAGCAGCCGTCGAACCGACCGGCCACGTGACGCATCACCTCGCGGAGCGGCGGCTGCGAGGCGCCCGACAGCTCGCGGCTGATCTCGTGCATGATGATTTCGGTATCGGTGTCTCGCGACAGGTGCCGCTCGTCGCTGGCCAGGATCTTGTCGCGCAGCTCGCCGTAATTCGCGAGCTGGCCGTTGAAGCCGAAGCTGAACCACTTCCGCTTCTCCAAATGATGCCGTTCGAACGGCTGGGCGTAGGCCAGGTCGTCCTTGCCGCAGGTGGCGTAGCGGACGTGCCCGATCGCCGCCCGGCCGGCGCAGCTGGCCATGATGCTCTCCGCCTTGCCGCGATGGCTGAGCCGAAACACCTCGCTCACGGTGCCCACGCCGCGGTAAGTTTCCAGCAGTTGCTGCCGCTGCGGATGAAAGCTCGTGATGCCGGCCGAAAGCTGGCCGCGGTTCTGCACGTCGAGCAAGATCCGCGGGATCAGCCGGGAGACCTGGTCGGGTCCTTGCGGCGGGCAGAGGGGGCTCACCTGCCCGCCCGGCAGATGATACACGGCCGCCAGGCCGCACTCATGATGAAGCTCGCTCATAAAATTCGCTGTTCGCGCCCAGTAGACGAGTTTCTCCGAAACTCGCGTTCGCGCCGCGGCAAAGGCGGCCACATCGCATTCTAGGGCGCCGGCACCGCCGCCTCAACTGCCGCGCCTGCCGCGGGGGAACCTTCCAGGACGACAATTGCGCTAATTGCCAACTGACGAGGGTTTATCGCGCCGGGCGGCCAGTTGTGAAAGCGATCGGCTCTTCCACCTCGGTCTCAGCCACCTCCGCCGCGTCTTGCGTGTCGTCGGCCTCCAGTTCGGCGACGCGGAGCCGGGCCTCGTACGCCTGCATTTCGAGCAGCCGCCACTGGTCCGAATGGAAGCGCCGCAAGGCGTTGCGCTCGGCCCACAAATCTTGCAATCGCAGCTCGGCGTCGCGGAGGCACATCCGCAGCTCCTGCAGCGTGACCAGGAACGGCTGGCCGATGGAGAACCGGTCGTAGGGCTGATAGGCCCGCAGCCGCGCGCGGTAATCGCGAATCTCGGCCTCGGTCAGCTTGATGGCCGCATTGAGATGCCGCTGCTGCCGCGGATAATCCACTTGCCAGTAGTGACGCAGCTCCATCTTGGCGAGCTCCAAATCGCGGCGGGCACTGAGCCGGGCCATGCGGTCGGATGCGTCCTGGGCGCAGGCGGCATCGGGGGCAATGCACAGCGCGGCGATTGCGACGAACAGAATCGAAGGGGAGAATCTCATCGGGGCCTCGACGTCGAAGAGTGGGGAGGAGCGGAAACGGGGCAGGCGGTCCCCGAGTTTCCAGCCTAATCAGCCAGTTCGCCGCCCGCAAATATTCCCCCGCGCGAACCCGTCCCGCGGCGCGACCGTCATAACCGACACCACTCAACTCGGCTGGCGAAGCTGAATTGGGAACAAATCCATGTCTTTCCCAGCCCAATTGCAGACTGCTCGCCTGCTGCTGCGCCCGTCGACGGAGGCCGACGCGCAAGCCGTCTTCTCGCGCTACGGCCAGGACCCGCTCGTGTGCCGCTTCCTCACCTGGAAGCCGCACGCCTCGGTCGACAGCGTGCGCGATTATCTGTGCCGCCTCACGCACGACAACCGCGAAGGCCGCAGCGCCGGCTATTTGATCTTCGCCCGCGACGGCGGCCAGTTGTTGGGCTCGATCGGCGGCGCCGTCGACGGCTCGCGGATGCAGTTCG
This sequence comes from uncultured Planctomycetaceae bacterium, assembly GCA_964532675.1. Classification (GTDB taxonomy): domain Bacteria; phylum Planctomycetota; class Planctomycetia; order Pirellulales; family Lacipirellulaceae; genus JABDGM01. The sequence goes on along the minus strand of CAZHIV010000176.1, from coordinate 7,248 downwards.
GATATTGCCTTGCCCGCGACGCCTGGGGCCAGGGCTTCGCCACCGAAGCGGCCCGGGCCTTCGTCGCCGCCGCGCTGGAGCAACCCGCGATCTGGCGCATCCAGGCTTATTGCGACCTGGAAAACCCGGCCTCGGCCCGCGTGTTGGAAAAGGCGGGCCTCGTGCTCGAAGGCACGCTCCGCCGCTACATGCGGCTGCCCAACCTGGGCGACGTGCCGCGCGATCTGTGGCTCTACGCCAAAGTCCGCAGCGCGGCGTCCTAGCGAGGGCGTTGCGGCCGCCGCGGCGACTGGCCGGATGCGCCGTCCGCCGGTTCGCCGGCCGCGAACGCCGGCGCTTCGTCGAACTCCACCAGCTCGTGCACGTTGCCGCCGATCGGGCTCGTCGTGAACTGGCCGTCGGCCGCGTGGATTTCCATGGGCAGGCCGTTCGTGGGAACCAGCATGGTGGATTCAACGTGGGCGCTCACGTCCGACCCCGGCACGACCTGCAGCCGATAGCGCGAGAGAATCCGCCGCAGCGCGATGCGAATGATGGCCGTGGCCAGCGGGCCGCCGATGCACAGCCGCGGCCCGGCGCCGAACGGATGATATGCGTAGGGGCTCGGCCGCAGCGTCAGCCAGCGGTCGGGCAGGAACTTCTCCGGCTGCGGGTACAAGTCGGGCAAGTGGTGCGTCACCAACGGTGTGAAAACTATACCCGTGCCCCGCGGCAGAAATAGCGGTCCCAATTTCACCGCCACGGTGTTCATCCGCTGCGAATAGGCCGATGCCGGCAACAGCCGCATGCTCTCCTTGATCACCCGGTCGAGTAGCGAAAGCTGCTCGCCCTTCGGCAGCGAGCCGAGTGATTTCGGATTGCGGATTTCGGATTGCGGATTTAGCTCGGCCAATCCGCAATCCGAAATCCGCAATCCGCAATCTGCACGCACCTTTTCCCACAACTGCCGCATTACGGTCGGGTGCTGCGCGAGCAACAACAGCGTCCACGTCAACGAGTGGGCCGTCGTCATGTGGGCCGCGCCGAACAGCACGGCCGCCTGTCCGACCAGCTCCTCGTCGCTGAGCCCGCCTTCTTCGTCGTGCGTGCGTACCAGGATGGAAAGCACGTCGCGCGCCGGCCGCTTGCTTGCCCGGCGCCGGCGGATCATCGCCAGAACTTCCGCTTCCAGCTCCTCCGCGAAGCCCAGCAACTCCTCGTACGACCGTAGGAACCGCTCGCTCGGCACCAGTGCGCCGACGCCCACCTCGTGATTCAAGGTTACCCAGCGGGCGATCATGTCGCCCAGCCGGTAGGCGGCTTCGTGATCGTCCAGCCCGAACAGCAGCGTGCTGGTGACCCGCAGCATGTACTGCCGCATCTCCTCGGCCACATCGCGCACTTCACCCGGCCGCCACGCGGAGAGCATCTCGTCGGTCAGCTCCACGATCCGCTCTTCGTAGCTGCCGATCGCCCGCAGCCCGAACGGCTCCTTGACCACGCGGCGGTTTCGCCGATGCTGCTCGCCGTTCATCGCCAACAGGCCGCAGGTCAGCCGCCGCTGCGACGACCGCTTCGGGCCGCGCACGGCGAAGAACCGTGCGTGGAAGCGCTCCGTGTCGGAGAGGACCTCCTGGTTGAATTCGGGGCTGAACAGAAACACGACCCGCTGGCCGCCGTCCTCGATCATTGCGATCGGCCCGTGCAGCTCGTGGAGCCAGCGAATGCCGCGCAGCAGATCGCGTGAGAACTCGCCGAAGTCGACGTGCGTGATCGGCGCTTCCGATTCATGGCGCGCAGCGAAGGCGTGCGGTCGCTCAGCATTTTGCTCGAGTCCGACGGCCATGGAAGAAAGCGGCAACGAAAGAAGGCGGCGCAACCGTCGTGTCGAAGCTCCGCCGGCTTCGACGTTGCCAGCGATGCTAGCTTAGACAGCGGCGTCAAACTAACCCCAGACTACGTTACCACTGTATTTTACCCAGATCAACTCAGGATCGCAAGGTTGTCGCGATGCACCACTTCGTCATAGGGCCGATGCCCCAGGATCTGGACGATTTGTTCCGTGCCGTGCCCGGCGATTCGCCGCATCTCTTCGGAGCCATAGTTGATCAGCCCGCGGGCGAATTCCTGGCCGTCCTCGCGGCAGAGCGAAACGACGTCGCCCTTCTGAAAGATGCCTTCCACCCGCCGCACGCCGATTGCCAAGAGACTTCGCCCCTGAGCTTCAACCGCCTGCTGCGCACCCGTATCGAGCACCACCCGGCCGCAGGGCTGCGCGGTCAAACCGATCCAGCGTTTGCGCGAGGTGACGGCCGGCCCCTGGGCAAGGATCAGCGTGCCCACGGTCTGGCCCGCCAGAATATCGACCAGCACATTCGGCCGGCGGCCGTTGGCGATGATCACGCTCTCGCCGGCCGACACGGTGAGCCGCGCCGCCTCTAGCTTGCTGGCCATGCCGCCGCGGCTGAGGTGGTGCGGTCCGCGTCCGGCCGGCTGCCGCTGGAAGTCGCGCAGCGCCGCATCGATTTGCGTGACGAGCGGCATTACCTGGGCATCGGGCTCGCTCGGGTGGCGATCAAACAAGCCTTCCACGTCGGAGAGCAGCACGAGCAGCGGCGCTCGCAGCAGGTTGGTGACCATCGCCGCCAGCCGGTCGTTGTCGCCGACGTTCCGCTGCAGCTCGTCGACCCGCACCGTGTCGTTCTCGTTGATGATCGGCAGCGCCCCGTACTGAAACAGGGCCAGCAGCGTGTTGCGGACGTTGAGGTACCGCATCCGATCGTTCAGATCGTCGGCCGTGAGCAGGATTTGGGCCGCGTGCAGGCCGTGCGACTCGAGCGCCCGGTTGTACGCTTCGATCAGCCTGCTCTGCCCGACCGCGGCCACGGCCTGGAGCCGGGCCAGATCGGTCGGCCGCTGCGGCAGGCCCAGCCGCCCGATCCCCGCCCCCACCGCGCCGCTGCTGACCAGCACCACGCGCCGCTTGTCGGCCATCAGCCGGGCGAGTTGCTCGGCAATCGCCGTCACCCGCTCGTGATCGAGCGTGCCATCCTCATGGGTCAATACGCGGGTGCCGACCTTCACGACGACGGTCTTCGACGTGGCGGCAATCTCTTGGCGAACGGCGTCGAGCATAAATCGTCTAATCGAAAGTATCTTCTTGAACGCGGCGGCGCATTCAGCCGCTTGCGTTTTAGCTCACGGGCCTCAGCACGCGAATCTCCACTCCCGCCACCATGTCCTTCACCTTTTGCCGGTACGCCAGCATATGCGGCGCCGCCAGGTGGTCGCGCAGGGCCGCGACGCTCTCCCACTTCTCCACGACGGTCACCGCCTCGTCCCGAACGGGCGGCTGGCCGTCGATTCCTGCATCCAGATCGACCGCCGGCCCATAGTCCAGGCAGCCGGCCTCGGCCCGCACCAGCGGCACCACTTCGGCGAAAGCCGCCAAGAAATCGCCCCGCCGCCCGGCGGCCGTGCGAATCGTCGCAATCACGTGAATCATCGCGGACCCCTGAAATGGAATTGAACCCGGACCGAATCACTCAAAATAGTCGACCACCTGCCGCCGCGAAAGAGACGTAACCAGCACGGCCCGCCCCGGGGCGACGCTCCCAAACGACTCTGGTCCCGCTTCCAGTCCACCACTCATCGCCAACGCGGCACTGCAGATTTCCCGCCCCTGGCCTTGACGATGTACGCCCGTATATTATAGTCTGGGGAAAGGGAACCGTTCCCATATCCGACACCCGACACCCCGCCCTTCCTCCGGAGCCCACCCCATGGCCATGTCCGAGCTCACCACGCGCCAGCGCGACGTATTCGAATTCATCCGGTCCAAGATCACGGGCCGGGGCTACGGCCCCACCGTCCGGGAGATCGGCGATAACTTCCGCATCAGCTCGCCCAACGGCGTGATGTGCCACCTGAAGGCGCTGGAGAAGAAGGGGCTCATCACGCGCGAGCCGAATATGTCGCGGGCCATCGAGCTTACCGATGCTTATAAAGAGGAAGAAGGCATGCCGCTGGTCGGCCAGATCGCGGCCGGCAACCTGAGCGAGGCCATCGAGCAGGCCGATCGGTTCCACTTCGAAGACTGGTTCCCGCAGCGCAAGAATCAGTTTGCCTTGCGCGTGAAGGGCGACTCGATGATCGACGCCCAAATCGCCGACGGCGACATCGTCATCTGCCGCCGCGCCCGCACCGCCCACAAGGGCGACATCGTCGTCGCGATCACCGACGAGGCCGAGGCCACGCTGAAGTATTGGTACCCCGAGGCCAACCGCATCCGTCTTCAGCCCGCCAACCCTGCGATGAAGCCGATTTACAGCCGCAACGCGCAAGTCATCGGCATCGTCACCGGCGTGGTCCGCAAAGTGACGTAACGGCCGACGCGCTCGTTCGTCCCGTAGGGACGCTCGGTAATAGCCCAGCAATTCATTGCTGGGTGGTTTTGGCCACTATCATCTATCATCAAGTCCCGTAGGGACGATCGAAACGGTAAGCGCACTGCATGCATTCGGTCGTCCCTACGGGACTCCTCTTGAACATGTGTGTCCAGATTCCCAGCAGTGGAACTGCTGGGCTATTCTCAACGTGTCCCTACGGGACACACGCATATCACCGTGCCGGCCCATTGCGATTCGCGCGACGCTCCGCTATTCTCAGGGCGTTCGCGACCTCTTCCTCTCTCCGTGGGCCAGTCAATGTCGCTCTCCAGCTATGCCAAGGACGGCATCCTCACGATCGTCTTCGTCGACGCCCGCATCCTCGATGAGACCAAGCTCGACCAGATTTCCCGCGACCTGCTGGAGCTGCTCAACAAAACCACCGAGGAGCGCGTGATCCTCGACTTCCGCAACGTGAAGTTCATGTCGTCCTCGATGCTGGGCAAGCTGGTACAGGTTCACAAGAAGGCGGGCGAGTACAAAGTGAAGCTGAAACTCTGCTCGATCGACCCGGAAATCCGCCAGGTCTTCAAGATCACGAAGCTCGACAAGCTGTTCGACATCGAGTCCGACGAGGCGTCGGCCCGCGCCGCCTTCATGAAGCGCGGCTGGTTCGGGTAAGCGGGCCCCATGATGACTGCATGAAAGTGATCCGCTTCGAGTCGTTTAACCCGGAGCCAACGGCGACGGAACGCGACCTGGGACTGCGGGCGATCGGCCTATTGGCCGTCGGGGATCTCCGGTTCAACCAGTTGGGCGAGCTGCGCGAGCGACTCCTGCCAACCGAGGTAGCACATCTCGGCGGGAATGGCCGACGGAATGCCTTCCTGCACGACCGAGAGCTCCGTTCCACACGCGACTTGCTTCAGCGTGATCGCGACCTGCATTTCTCCGGGCAGGTTCGGGTCATCGAACTTGTCCGTGTACCTGATTCGCTGATGCGGCGTGAGTTCGACGTAGGTACCTCCAAAGGAATGGCTCGTGCCGGAGCTGAAGTTGGTGAACGACATCCGGTAGCCGCCGCCAACGCGGGCGTCGCTGTCGTGGACCGTGCCGGTAAAGCCGTGCGGCGGCAGCCACTTGGCCATCGCATCGGGTTCGAGGAACGCTCGGTATACCCGCTCCGCGGGGGCCCGGAACACTCGATGGAGGCGGACGGTATTGGTGGATTCGGCCATAGCGTAGTTTCTCCTGAAAATGATTAACTGTTCCGAAACCTGTAGCCGGGGTCTGTGAGCCCGCGGAACATCGCAATGCCGGCCTCACAGAGGCCAGCTACAAATAGGTAGTCGAGCGGCCGACGCCAGAATCGACAGGCGGCAACAAGTTTTCCGCGTTCCCGTCTCAACGCGGACAGCACTTGCCCAGGCGTTAGCCGGACTCGTACCCCACGTTTGGCGCGAGCCAGCGCTCGACGTCGGCGATGTTCAGGCCCTTGCGGCGGGCGTAGTCCTCGACCCGGTCGCGGGTGATGCGGTCCACGGCGAAGTCGGTTGTGCGCGGGTCTCCCGATGCCGGCTCCACCACCGCGCGCTCGAAATCGGCGACGAAGTAGCGGTTGCCTTTCTTCACGACGCGATGCCCCTCGGCCACTAGCCGCGCCCGAAGATTTTTGATTCCGCCGGGATACTTCGGGTTCAGCTCGCCGCCCGACCTGAGCGTCCGCCAATACGGCGTAATCCGCGCGCGGCCTTCAGTTTCTGCTTCATCTGCCGCGTGAGCCGCGATCCATGCAAAGATGCCGGTTGTCAGCGGGCATGCAATCGTCGTGCCATGCTTGCTAGCGAGCGCGGCGCGGATCGCGTCGATCGTCGTCAGCATTCCGCGTCGCACCTTCTTCATGGCAGCATCCACTTCGAGCGGCGCCGGAATTACGAATGTGCCCTCGCCCCAACGCTTCGACTTCGTGCCATCGATCTCCGCCACCTTTGGCAGGTCCTTGCTGTCCGCCAGCTTCTCCCGCCAGGATTTCCGTTGTGATTTGCTCATGGGCGGGCTCAAGTGGCGATGGGAATCTGGATTTCCGTGAGGTACTTTTTGGAGTTCCCTCGAAAGATCATTCCAGGCCCTTTCAAGTAGACTTCACGCGTCGGCAATGCCGACTCATAGCCGCGTTCTTTGATGTATTTCAGCACGCGGGCGTATGATCGGCTGAGCTCCACGTAGGGTCCGCGATGGACCAGCGTCACGCAACGCGCAGCGGGCAATTCACGTAACGTCACGCCATCGACGTCGATTCTCTTCCGCACGGGAACACATGGCTCAAAGTTCGCATCCTCCTCGCGGTATTCGCCATCATAATACAGGCATAGTGGCTTGCCGGCGACGTGCCTCCCCAGCCGCTTGCAGAGTGTGCCGAGACCCTGGCCGATATCGCTGTACTTGCCTTTCATTCGGATGCCGGCCACGAGGACCGGCTCCACAGTGCGCTCTTTGATTTCAAAAGTCGACGCAGCCATTTTTTGTGCCTCCCGCGCGCCGCGCTGTTGCCGGATTATGTGGTCGATCCGCAATAACATGTCTCGATAGCGTTGCAGCTTGTCCGCCAGTGTGCTGCGTTGCCGCTGTAAGTAAGCGAATATGTCCGCATCGTCTGAGGCCCCGGTTAGAATCTCGGCAATGTCGTCGAGCGAGAACTCCAGTTCTCGCAGGGCGACAATCACCCGGGCGACTTCCAGGCTCCGCTCATCGTACGTGCGATAACCGGTCTCCACGTCGACGGCCGCCGGCACGAGGACGCCCCTCTCGTGATAAAACCGGAGCGTCCGCACCGGAATGCCGCTTAGGGTCGAAAATTCGCCGATGCTAAACATTGCCGCAC
>CAZHIV010000175.1:0-3979 GCA_964532675.1 uncultured Planctomycetaceae bacterium | reverse complement strand
TTCGGCGGCTTCAAGCAAAGCGGCATCGGACGCGAGCTGGGCGAAGCCGGCCTGGCCAACTACACCGAGCTTAAGACGGTCACCGTCTCGATGGCGTAGACGGCGATAGCCGTAAAGTTACCGCCCGAATTGCGGAGGTGGGCATGACAGTCCAGTCGATGAGCCGGGCCGCATTGTCGTCGGCGATCATTACGGCCCTGCTGTGCAACGCCGCCCCGGCCATTGTGATCGACGACTTCTCGGTCGGCCCGGTCATGGTCGACGGCCCGTCGGGAACCGCCGCGCAGACGGGGCTCGACCCGTCGCACGTAATCGGCGGCCGGCGCGATATCTTCGTCGAGCACGCGGGCGACCGCGCTCAAGTCGAGACCGGCAAGGGACGATTCCATTTCACCACCGACGCGGGCGACTTTGGCTATGTTCGCTTGACCTACGGCCAGGGCGGGCCGCTGGGAGTGGATTTTACCGCACAGGGCCACGACCGCATTCGCTTCCGCTTCGTCGATGTGACCAACACCGGCATCTTCTGGACTTACGTCAATACCACGCTGCCGCCCAGTTCGAACGGATTGGAGCTGCAAACTGCAATTCGCGCGCTGGGGAGCTACGGCATCATCGAAGTGCCCTACTCGTTGTATAACGCCGACTTTACGAACGTCAGCAATTTCGTCGTCCACGACATTCGCGTGCCGGCGAACAGCCACTACGCGATCGAAGAGATCGTTACGGCCGGGCCGCCGCTGGCCGGTGACTATAATCGAAATGGCACGGTGGACGACGCGGATTACTTCGAATGGCGTCGCCTTGTCGGCAAATCCGTCGGCGGCGGCCTGATCCTCGGGCCCGATGGCAATGAGGACGGCCGCGTCGATGCCGCGGACTACGTTCTCTGGCGAAAGAATTACGGGACGACGGGCGCCGCGGCCCCGCTTGTCGCTTCCGTTCCGGAACCGAGCGCCGCGAGCCTTTCGTGGTTTGCGGGCATGGCCCTTCTCCGGCTGCGACGGCGAAAAGGCTGACAATGTTCCGACGCATCTTGTATCCAATCGGTCGACTTTCGCTCTGCGCGGTTCTCCTCGTCGGGGCGATGTCGTTGCATGGCTCGATTCGACCTGCTTCCGCGCAAGAAACGGCAACCGAGGACGCGGCAGAGTCCGCCGAAGAGTCGACCTATTTCGAGCTCACGCGGTCGGACGATCGCACGACGCGGATGATCGCGGACCGCTACTTCAATCTCGTGAAGCGCCAGGAGTGGAGCGATTCGACCGGCAAGTCGAAGGTGATCGCCCGTTATCTGGAGCACGATCCCGACTTGAAATGGGTAAAGTTGCGAGCGGTAAAAGGCAGCGGCACGGACCGCGTCGCGAAGGAGATCACGGTCCCGATCGAAAAGCTCAGCAAAACGTGCCAATCGCGCGTGCGGCAAATCGACACGCTGCAGAAAAAACTCGACGAGCTGCTCGCGTCGGCGGAATCGGATGAGGCGGAGACCGGCGACGTACTCGCGGCAGGAGAAGGCGAGTTTGTCGATCGGGGTGCGCCCATGCGGGACGAACGCGGAATCGAACCCGAAGCGTTCGGCCGCGAAGGGCCACGCGAAGGCCCGCCTGCCGGTCCCGCACCCGTCAACCCGCAGCCGGCTGCCGCCGAACAGATCGCCGCACCTGCCGCAACCGACGACGATCCGCTGGGCTTCGCGGCGGTTGACCTCAGTACGGCCGCGCCAGGCGCCGGGCCGCCAGCGTTCGCGCCTCCGGGCCTTCCGCACACGCCCAGTGCGGCAGCCGGCGATGGCGACCGCGGCGAATGGGCGACAAGCTACGCCGCCTTTCAAGCCAACTTCGCAGTCGAGCAAGACGAGCGCGGCGAGCCGAAGATCGACTGGGGCGAGCTCGATGAGCTTCGCACGATCGGCGAAGCGGTCGCCAATTTGCAGAACGACCCAAGAAGGAAGGCGACCAACGCCTGGGCCGATCGCCTCGGTGAGGTGCGCTGGGAAGCCACGTTCCAGAGTTTTCTGCCGGGCGAAGAGGCGATGCGCATGGCGTTCGATCTTCCGCAATTGCCCCCGCCGCTGCAGATCGAGTTCGTGCTGGACGAAGAGCATCTGACTCCAGAAGACTGGAACCAGAACTCGGCCAACGCGGGCAACCGGCTGTCGTTCACCGGACGATTGGCCATGGCGGGGCCGACATCCATCCTCGTCTACGTGCGAGATCCAAAGCCTGCGGCGCCGGCGCGTGGACGGTAGCACGATCTTCGCTACCAGGGAGTGGATCGCCGCACGGCGGGTGGCTGCGAGCATCGCTAGCTGGCTGCCGGCTCTTGGTGACCGTCGCCGTTGGCTGCGGGTTAAACCCTGTTGCTGTGAGCTCGTTGCCAGAATTCTTGGCTATCGTGGTAATCTTTGCCGATTATTCCGATTATGCGGATTACTGCCGCCGCGTTCCTTCGTGCGCGCCCAGTCCGCTGCGGAGAAAACAACGACGGCCGACGCCGATCGACCATGCCAAGTTCAATCTTCCATCGCCGAAAACGAAGCCTGCTGCCATCTGCCCGGATGGCGGCAGCGGCAGCAATGGCCGTGGTGCTGGCGCTGCCGGCGTTGGCCCAGGTGGCCCCGCAGCCGTCGGCTCCCAACAACCCGCCGAACGTTGCGCCGGCGCCGGCCGCTCCCGTCGCCCCGCAGATTGAGGCCTATCCGCTGGACGACGTCGCGCGCGACGTGTTCCTTGCGTGGCAGCAGTACGCGACCGGACGGCAGGATGTGCGGATCGCGATCGACGAGCGGGCCTCGCAAGTGCTGGTTTTCGCGGAGCCGGGGATTCACACACAGATTCGCCAGCAGATTGCCGCGAAAAAAGCCGCCGCCCAGCCGGTCGCCGGACCCGCCGCGCCGGCCGGTCCGGTCGTGTTGGAGCTGCGAAACATGCCGGCCACGGAGCTGCATCCGCGGCTGGAGCGCGTGCTGTCGCGGCCGCTGAATACTACGACGGATGCATCCGGAGAGTGGCTTGGTTTCACGGTCGAAGCTTCCGAGGGCGGCGCCGTGGCGATCAACATCAATACTCGCACCGGCCATGTTCGCGTCGACGGCCCGCCCCTTCAGACGGCCGCCTGGCGGACGGTCGTCGAAGCGCTCGACAGCGCGCCGCCGACGCCCGAAAGCGTCACACAACTGTTGACCACCAAGCCTGCGAATTACGAACAGGTGCGCAAAGCGCTGCGCGTGCTGAGAGCGGGCAGCGGCAGCGCGAAGCCGAACGATTCGCTGGTCGCCATGCTGTTTCAACCGCAGGAAACCGAGGAGGCGGGCGATGAGTCGGAACCATCGGCCGCCGGAGTCGCACCGGATAGCGCCCAAACGGCGCTCGAGGCGGCGAAGATCGCCGAGGCGGCCGGCGGCCTGCTCGGCCCCGTGCAGGTCGAATTCGTCGAAGGGCTGGATGTAATCGTGGTTCGCGGCGCCGAGCGCGACGTGCAGCGGGTGATGGGAATCATCAACGAGATCGAGAAGCTCAGCGAGATTGCGGTCCCCGTGATCGAAATCCACCCGCTCCAGCACGTCGGCAGCGTGCAGATGGCCGCGCTCGTGGCGCGGCTTTACGATGCGGAAGGATCGCTTGGCTCGCGCATCGGGTCGGTAAGCGTCACGCCGCTGGCGAAGCCGAACGCCCTGCTGCTGATTGGCCGCGCGGAGAACGTGAAGACGGCGATCGAGCTCATTCAGCGGCTCGACCAGCCGGTCGTGCCGGAGTCGCAGTTCACCGTATTTCGGCTGCAGCACGCGTCGGCAATCGAGGCCAAGGGGCTCATCGACGCCTTCCTCGGCCAGGCCGAGGGCCAGGCGCAGCGGCAGGACGCCGTGGCCGAGCTGATGGAGGACGTGCCGACCCTCGCGCCGCGGGCGCTGGTCGTGGCCGATCCGCGCACGAACGCGCTGATCGTCAGCGCCGGGCCGCGCGACCTGGCGGAGATC
>CAZHIV010000174.1:0-7179 GCA_964532675.1 uncultured Planctomycetaceae bacterium | reverse complement strand
TCGCCGGATTAGCGGGTCCGCAGCCGGCGACCCGTTGGGGTCGCGGCTAGCAACCTGGGGGATTACACAATAGCGCCTTCGCGCGGCTACAGCATGCTGGGCGTGGGGTTGTGGAGGGCGGCGGCAGGGTCTTCGTCGGTCAGCGGCTCGGCCGAGGAGTCCCAGCGGTTGTAGCCGGCCAACACGCTTCCTTGCTCGAATTTCCCGGCTCGCTCGCCCGTTTGCTCCAGGGTCGCCCAGCGGACGTAGGCCAGCAATTGCGGTTCCGACGAGAACGTGGCGACCAGCCGCCGTTCGACGCCCGCTTTGGATGCATAGAGGTAATTCACGGTCACGCTCCGTTTCTCGTGGCAGTATCGATCATCGCGTATTCGAGGCCGTGCCCGAGTTATCGCTGTAGGGAACGGCCTCTGTGCCGTTCCGTCGGCCCGCCAAGCAAGGTGGAACGCTGCGGAGGGCGGTCTATCGGCCTGCTATGCAACACGCGGAACGCCGCGGAGGGCGTTCCCTACAGGTATCTCTCCTATTAACGATCAGGCCACCGTGCTTCAATGGCTCGGGCGGCATTAAGGAGGAACAAGTCCTCGCCATGCGGGGCGACGAGCGACAGGCCGACGGGTGCTCCCGAAACCGTCGCCAGCGGCAGCGAAATCTGCGGGAGCCGGGCGATGCCGGCGATCGAGGTTATCGACAGCGTGCGCAGATAGTAGCCGCCGGTGCGGTCGTCGGCACTTGCTCCCTTGAGCGGCGCGAGAGACGGCACGGTCGGCAGGCAGAGCAAATCGCGCGGACCGAGCGCACGGACCAATTGCCTGCAGTAGTGCTCGCGGCGGGCCACGGTATCTCCCACGCGCGTTCGATCGGCGGCGTTGATGAACTCGAAGCCGGCCGCGGCGATCCGGCCGAACTCGGGCCGCGCTTCGGCGATCCACGCGCCGTGGCAGCTCGCCACCTCGGCCCCCATCAGCGCCAGGTAGCATTCGAGCCAGGTGGCGAGGTCGGCGGCCGCATCATCGCGACACAGCTCGCCGAGCGAAGTCTCGTGCAGCGGGGCGTGGAATATACTCTTTACACAATCGATGGCCGGCTGAAGCGCGTCGCGCACCTGCGAGTCGGCCAGCGCCAGGGGCTCGGCGAGTAGATGAATCTGCTTGGGCGTGGCATCCGGCGGCGGCTCGGCGGCCAAGAGCACGCCCGCGGCTCGCTGCAATAGGTCGGCGTTCCGGGCCAGGATTCCGACCGTGTCGTACGTGGGCGAGAGCGGCATCACGCCGGCGGTGGAAATCGCGCCGTGCGTGGGTCGCCATCCCCAAATGCCGCAGTTGCTCGCCGGCACGCGCACGGAGCCGCCCGAATCGGTGCCCAGCGCGAAGTCGACCAGTCCGCAAGCCACGGCAGACGCCGAGCCGCTCGAGGAGCCGCCGGGCACGCGATCTGGCGCGGCGGGGTTGAGCGGCGTGCCGTAGAAATGGTTCTGGCCCAGCAGGCTGAGCGCGAGCTCATCGGTGACCGTTTTCCCTTCGCACGCGGCGCCGGCGGCAAGCAACTGTTCGACGCAGACCGCGGAAACGGTGGCCGGCGGGTGTGTCTTCAGCCAGGTCGGGTTGCCGCATCCAGTGCGGCGGCCCGCTACGTCGATGATGTCTTTGACGGCGAACCGCAGCCCGGCCAGCGGTCCGTCGCCGGTGGGCGGCAACGAGAATTGCTCGACGAACGCGCCGCTTTGTTCGACCGTGACGCTTGGCATGCGTCGAGTATAGCGGAGGAGGGGTCAGGGGTCAGGGGTCGGAGATCAGAATGCCTGAACGTCGAACCCTGGCGTGCGTCGCCGCGCGCGGCACGTTGACGGCGATTCTCAACTCGCCTTTTCACCTGGCGACGGGTAGAATCGGGTGCACATTCGAGCTTTCAGCGCATGTCCGATCGGGGCTCTATGAGCGGTCGAATTACGTCGAGCCGGCAGCAGTTCCGCCAGTACAAGGCGGAGCTTTCCGCTCAATATGCTCAGCCGCACGACCGGCACCGGCGCGACCGCTCTACGCGGACGCTGGTGGCCAGCTTCTTGCGGCTGCTCGCCGGGCAGCGCGCGGCGCTGGCGATGGCTGTAGCGACGCTGACGGTGGCCACGCTGTTGGCGCTGGTGCCGCCGGCGGCGACGAAGCTCGTCATCGAGAACGTGCTGGGCGGCAAGCCCCTGCCGGCGTCGGCTCCCGGCTGGGTGCCGCGCGAGCCGTGGCCGCTTCTGCTGGCGATCACCGCGGCGGTGCTGGCCATCTCGCTCGTGAAGATGGCGATCAACATGTGGGGACGCTGGCACGCGACGCGGGTGACCAAGCGGCTGCAGCTCTCGATCCGCAAAAAGGTATTCGCGCACATCCTGCGGCTGCCGCTCGACCGGGTGCAGGAGCTCAAGTCGGGCGGCGCGACCAGCATCCTGCGGCAAGACGCCAGCAGCGTCGGCGAGCTCGTGTTCGGCATGCTCTACAACCCGTGGCGGGCGGTGGTGCAGCTCGTCGGCAGCTTTTGCATCCTGGCGTGGGTCGATTGGCGGCTTTTGGTGGGGGCGATCATCCTGATTCCGGTGGTTTATCTGTCGCATCGCACGTGGATCAGCCGCATCCGGCCGCAGCATCGGCGGATTCGCTCCGAGCGGGAGCGCATCGATTCGCAGGCCACCGAGGCCTTCGGCGGCATGCGCGTGGTGCGGGCGTTCGGCCGGCAGCGCTCCGAGACAAGCCGCATCATGCGCGGCAACCACACGATGGGCCGGCAGGAGCTGCACGCCTGGTGGTGGATGCGGGGCATCGAGATCGCCTGGGAAACGCTCGTGCCGCTGGCGACCGCGGCCCTGTTGTTGTACGGCGGCTGGCGCGTGATCCAGGGCGCGATCACCGCGGGCGACCTGGCGATGTTCCTCGTGTACCTGTTGATGATGCTCAGCCCGCTTTCGGTGCTGGCCCAGAGCGCGGCCGAGTTTCAGAACGGCCTTTCCGGGCTCGACCGCATTCTCGATTTGCTTGAGGAGCCGCGGGAGATGGAGTCGGCCTTGGCCGAGCGCATTGGCCGGGCGGAAGTGAGCGGGCGGATCACATTCGAGCGGGTGTCGTTCAGCTACCCCGGCTCCGACGCGTTCGCGCTCGAGGATATTTTGCTCGACGTCGAGCCGGGCGAAACGATCGCGCTGGTCGGTCCCAGCGGCGGCGGCAAGACGACGTTCTGCAACCTCGTGGGCCGGTTTTACGATCCCACCAGCGGGCGAATCCTGCTCGACGGACGCGACCTGTGCGATATCGAAGTGGACAGCTACCGCAGCCTCATCGGCATCGTGGAGCAGGATGTTTTCCTGTTCGACGGCACGGTGAGCGCCAACATCGCCTACGGCAACCGCCGCGCCACGGCGGACGAAATCCGCCGCGCCGCGGAGATCGCCAACGCGCACGAGTTCATCGCCGCGCTGCCGGGCGGCTACGAGACGCTGATCGGCGAGCGGGGCGTGAAGCTCAGCGGCGGACAGCGGCAGCGGATCGCCATCGCCCGGGCCGTGCTGGCCGACCCGCGGATCCTCATCCTCGACGAGGCCACGAGCAACCTCGATACCGAGAGCGAGCGGACCATCCAGGCCAGCCTCATCACGCTGATGGAGAACCGCACCTCGTTCGTCATCGCCCACCGGCTGAGCACGATCGCCCACGCCGACCGCATCGTCGTGCTGGAGAAAGGCCGCATCACGGAAATCGGCACGCACGAAGCGCTGATGGCTACCGACGGGCGGTACCGCGAGATGGTCCTGCTGCAGACGCGGCCGGCGGCGATGGTGTAATCCGAAGCTGTAGGGAACGGCCTCCGTGCCGTTCCGTCGCCGGGACGCCCCAATCCGGAACGCCGCGGAGGGCGTTCCCTACAGGTTCTGAGTTGATCGTTCATAGCCATTAGCAATAATTGGGGATGAGCGAGGAAGGGAAATTGAAGGCCAAGTACGTCAAATCGGACGTCGATTTCTATTCGTCGGACTACTTTGCGGCGAAAGCGCGCTTTCTCGCGGTTTGCGAGCGGCTCGGCTGCGAGCTGCATTCGTTGCCGATCGATGCGCCGAGCCCGACCGGCGAGCCGCTGACGATCGATGTGGCCGTGGCCGTGGCCGGCGCCGCGCGGCCCGCGCGGGCGGTGGTCGTTTCCAGCGGCGTACACGGCGTGGAAGCGTTCTTCGGCTCGGCCGTGCAGGTGGCGTATCTCGAGCGCTTGCCGGCCGATTGGCGGCCGCCTGCGGAAACCGCGTTCATCTTCATTCACGCCGTGAACCCATTTGGCTTCGCCTGGCAGCGGCGGTTCAACGAGGAGAACGTCGACTTGAACCGCAACTTCCTGTTGCCGGGCGAAGCGTACTCCGGTGCGCCGCCGCTCTGCGGCACGTTTCGCGCCGCGCTGATGCGCGATCCCAACCGCCGCCGCTTCAGTCCGCCCGGCTCGCGGATGGCGCTGCTCGCCCTGCGGCACGGCGTGCGTTCATTTTGGGAAACGCTGCCGGTGGGCCAGTATGAATTTGCCGACTGGCTTTTCTTCGGCGGCAGCGGGCGCTCGCAGTCGGCCGAGTTGCTCGGCCGACTGCTGCCCGGCCTCTTGGAAACGTGCGACGAAGTAGTGCACCTCGACTACCACACGGGCCTTGGCCGCTGGGCCACGTACAAGCTGCTGCTCTCGGAGCTCGACACCACTGAGGAGGCAGGCTGGTGGCGCGCAAACTTCGGCGCGGGTGCGGTCGCGCCGGCGCGCAGCGCGGCCAGTCCCTATGCGATCCGCGGCGGCTTCGGCGCCTGGCTCAAGGCGCAGTTTCCGCGGGCCCAATACCGCTTCGCCACGGCGGAATTCGGCACCTATTCGCCCTTGCGCGTGTTCCGCGCACTGGCCGACGAGCTGCACTGGCACGCGAAGCTCGGCACTGTGGACCCTGACCATGTGGCCCGGCGCCGACTCACGCAGATTTTCGCCCCGCGCAATCGCCGCTGGCGCATGACGACGCTCCGCGCGGGCGTGGCGTTGATCGACCGGGCCGTCGGCGCGCTGACGGGCTCAGCCGGTGCACGCAGTGGCGTGCGCGTCGCCTCGTGAGCCGGTCGGTCTGTAGGGAACGGCCTCTGTGCCGTTCCGTCGGTTTGTAGGGAACGGCCTCTGTGCCGTTCCGTCGGTCTAACGCAAGCTCACGGAACGCCGCGGAGGGCGTTCCCTACAGGTTCATGGGAGTTTTGGGTCCCGGATAGCCGCAAATAAGTCGGATTCGCTCAGTCGAGCCCGTCGCGATAGACGTCGCCGAACTGTTGCCGGTAGGCGAATTGGAAATCGCCCGTCGAGAGATTGTAGACGCTGGTCCACATCGTCCATCTGTTTTGGGCGACCGACTCCATCACGTTCATGACGTCGCCGGTCTCTGCCACGCTGGGCAGCGCCGCGAGCTGATCGGAGGCGCGGCGGTAGCGATCGCAACTTTCGTCGTTTTCCTCTTCCGCCTTCCCCGCAATGCAGTGGTTCGTGCAGACTTGCCAATTCTGGTCGGTGGGGCTGACGACGATCTGGCCGTCGATGAACTCGACGACGGCCGAGCCGCCCGCCGCATCGGCAATCAACAGGTGCCCCGTCGTTTCCCCGAAATGGACGTTGTATTGCCGCAGCAAATCGACGGCCTCGTCGGTGGATTTCGCGTAATCGAGGATCAGCCTCATGGCGGTGGCGTGCAGGATATCTGGCTTGCCGGGGTCGAAGGGAGCCTTGACGTCGCCGACCGACATGTCGGCCACGGCCACGCCGCGGTCGTTCATGCCGTCCTGCAGGTAATAGGGCGCAAAAAGCAGCGGGATGCGCCGCCAGAGGCTGGTTGTCTCCAAATCGTCGCGGTCCAAGTTCAGGTAATGGAGATCGATCACGGCCAACGACGCCACGCCGCCGTCGCGGTGGACCTTGACGATCAGGCACGCATCGTGCTTCCAATCGAAGTTGCGGCCGAACAATACGCCGCCGGGCGTGCGGAGCACCACGCTCGAGCAGCGATGCTCGCCGGGCGCGATGACGTCGATTTCGCGGCGGATGAACCGCCCTTTCGCCCAGGACGCGATCGGGGCCAGCACCTCTGGAAAGAACACGCCGATGAGGCTGTCCTCGATGTGGCCGACGTCCATCCCTTGCGAACGAATCTGCCCCATGTTGTAATCAACGTAGTAATCCATCACGTAGGCGTTCGTGCCCGGCACGCGGCGCAGCGAGTGGAGCGTGCGAATGTGGTCGCGCAGGAGAAACGCGACCGCCAGCAACAGGACGAGAACCGCGACGGAAAGGCGGCGCGGCCAGCGCGGCCAGCGGCTAGGTTTCGCCGCGGCGGCCGTTGCTGAGGGTTCGCTCGGGTTTTGCGTGGTTGGATCGTTCATCACGTTGCATTATATCGCCTGATACTAAAATCCGCACCCCGGTTGAATCGTTCATGCGAGTCTTCATCGTCGCGTTGCTCCTTTGGCAGTCGATCAGTATGGCACGTGCAGAATCACTTACCGTTTGGATCGGCATGGGGGCACCGCGGCACGGCGAACCGGAAGGAATCTATCGCACGACGCTGGACACCGATTCGGGCAAGCTGGGCCAGCCGGAACTGGCCGCGGAAATCGCCGCGCCGGGATTCTTGGCGCTTGGTCCGGACGGCAGTCGGCTGTATTCGCTGTGCCGGTTGCCCAACGGCGAGGGCGGCGTGGCGGCGCTGGAAATCTCGGGCGACGGGCACTCGCTTCGCCTGCTGAACACGCAGCCGACGGGAGACGGCGAAGCGTGCCACTTGGCGCTCGATCGAACGGCGCGATGCCTGTTCACGGCCCAGTACGGCACCGGCTCGGTGTGCGCGTTTCCCATCGAGGCCGACGGGACGATCGGTCCGCGATCGGCGCATGTCCGGCATGCCGGATCGGGTCCCAACAAGGCGCGGCAAGAGGGGCCGCATCCACACTGGGTGGGAACCGACCCGACAAACCGCTTTCTCATGGGGCCCGATCTGGGGGCCGACCAGATCGTGATCTACCGCATCGACCTGGACTCCGGCCGCATCGAGCCGCATGGCAGCGGCCGCTCGCCTGCGGGCGCCGGGCCGCGGCACTTGAAGTTTCATCCCAACGGGCGCTTCGCGTACGTGGTGAACGAATTGCAGCT
>CAZHIV010000173.1:0-4280 GCA_964532675.1 uncultured Planctomycetaceae bacterium | reverse complement strand
GTCGGCCGGCTCGACCGTGACGTTCAATTCCGAGAGGGCCTGCTGGACGCGCTGGGTAAGACGCGACTGGTAGGCTTGCGACACTTCGGGCGCCTGCTCGGCCACCGCGTCGAGGAACTCCAGAACCTGCCGGCCGTTGTGCGCGAGGTCCGCGGCCAGGGCGACGCCCTCCGCCTCCCGCATCTTGGCCAGGGCGGCGAGCGCTTCGCGAACCACCGGCTCGATGATGGGCCAGTCCTCGCGCGGATCGTGCTCGGAGCGCGACTGCTCATCGACTGTGCCGGGCAACGCCAGCAGCATGCGCAGGTCTTCGGGATCGTTCCACTCGCTGCGGCCGGTGTAGTCTTCGAGCTGCCGGCGGTAGCTTTCGAGCACCTGCGTGTTGATGCGGTAGTCGTCGATCGAGGCCCGCCGCTCGACACGGAGGTTGAGCTGCACAGTGCCGCGGCGAATGGCCTGGCGGGTGACGGATTCGATCTCCGGCTCCAGCGCGTGGTAGCCTTCGGAGGCGCGGTAGCTGAGCTTGAAGTGCCGGCTGTTGATGGTGCGGAGTTCGACGGCCACCGCCACGCCGTCCTGCTGGGAACGCGCCTCGCCGAAGCCAGTCATGCTAATGAGCAAGGCACGTCACTCCGGAAAATGGGCGACCAGGAATTGCGGTTCACTCTTCGTCGGCGGGCGCAGCCTCGCCCGTGGCGGGCGGAGGTGAAGTAGCGGGCGCCGTATCGGCCGGCGGGGCTTGCGGCAGCATGTCGAGCGCCGAATCGGCGGGCGTCGAGGGGCCGGCCGAGCTGAGCACGTCGCCCCGGTAGTTGGCCCAGAACGTCGCGATCAGGCTGAGAACGATCCAAACCGCCGCGGTGACGACGGTGATCCGCGTGAATATGTCGCCGGCCTTGGCTCCGAACGCGCTGGAGCCACCCATGCCGCCCAGCGCGCCGGCCAACCCGCCCCCGCGGCCGCGCTGCACCAGCACGAGCAAAATCAGGAAGACGGCCAGCAGCGACAGAATAATGGCAAAGAGTGCACCCATCTTACGATTGAGTCCAGATGAAGTTGTTTGGCGCCGACCGCAAGGTCGGATGCGTGTCGAACGGTAATCAATACGACCGGCCTGGCGGCCGGCGCTAACGGAGGATCACTTGGCTCCCGCGGCGATGCCGAGGAAATCGTCGGTCTTCAGGCTGGCGCCGCCGATAAGCGCGCCGTCGATGTTGGGCTGCGACAGCAGATCGGCCGCGTTCGTGGGCTTGACGCTGCCGCCGTACAGGATTCGCACTGCCGCGGCCGCTCCGTCATTGTAACGCTGGGCCAGCAGCTTGCGAAGCTCAGCATGAACCTCCTCGGCCTGCTCGGGCGTGGCCACTTTTCCCGTGCCGATGGCCCATACCGGCTCGTAGGCGATGACGACTCGCTCGATGTCCTCGGCGGAGACATCGGCCAGGGAGCCGTCGAATTGGCGGCGGATGACGATCGCCGTCTCGCCCGATTCGCGCTCCTCGAGCAGCTCGCCGACGCAGACGATGGGCACGAGGCCGGCGGCAAGCGCCGCCTTCGTATTGCAGTTCACATCCTCGTCCGCCTCGCCCAGGATGTGCCGCCGCTCGCTATGGCCGAGGATGACGTGCGTGCAGCCGGCATCGGTCAGCATGGCGGCGCTCGTCTCGCCGGTGAAGGCGCCGTTCGGCTGGTGGTACATGTTCTGGGCGCCCAGGGTAACCGACGTGCCTCCGACAACGTCGGCCACAGCAAGTAAGTAGATCGTCGGCGGGCAGACCAGCAGGTCGACGTCGCCGAACTCGCCGGCGCGCTTCACAACGCCCTCAGCCAGCGCGACGGCGCCGGCGCGGTCGGTGTTCATCTTCCAATTGCCGGCGATGAGCTTGCGACGCATGGATGTTGTCCGTGGTCAGTTGTCCGTGGTCCGTTGTCCGTGGTCCGTAGTGAGAGCAAAATGTCTGGGTGCTGCAACGGACTACGGACTACGGACAAGAACATAATCTACCCCACCGGCTCGGTCCGCGCATAGGAGCCGAGTACCTCGAGCCGGAGAGAGTTTTTGCTGAGCGCGGCGATTGCTCGGCGGGCCGGCGCATCCTCCTGGTGGCCTTCGAACTCGACGAAGAACAGGTAACGCCCACGGCTGCCGGGGATCGGGTACGACTCGATCCACGTCATGTTCAGCTTGTTGCGCTTGAAGATGGCCATGGCGTCGGCCAGGGCGCCCGGCTGATGCGTGATTTCCAGCATGAGGGCCGTCTTGTCGCGGCCGCTGCGGGGCGACGTGCTGGTCGAGATCACGGCGAAGCGGGTGACGTTGTCCGGGTTGTCCTCGATGTTGGCGACCAGCACGGGCAGGCCGTAGTTCACACCGGCCTGGGCGCTGGCCACGGCGGCGGCGTGGGCGTCGGTGCTGGCGCGTTTGGCGGCTTCGGCCGTGCTGGCCACTTCGTGCAGCTCGACGTTCGGCAGATGCCGCGCGAGCCAATTGCGGCATTGCGAAAGCGGCTGCGGCTTGCTGTAGACGGTCCGCACGTCGTCGCGCTTGCCGGTTCCCAGCAGGCAGTGGTGGATCCGCAGCGGCAACTCGCCGCAAATCCGCACGTGGGAGCGGGCAAAGCAGTCGAGCGTGTCCGAAACGCGGCCGTCGGTGGAATTCTCCATCGGGACGACGCCGAACTGCGCGTGGCCGCGCTCGACCTCCTCGAACACGGCGGCGATCGTGCCGACGGGCACCAGCTCGGTGCTGTGTCCAAACCGTTCGATGGCGGCCAGGTGGCTGAACGTGAACTCTGGTCCCAGGTAGGCCGCGCGGAGCGGCATTTGCACGGCCCGGGTGGCGCTGATCAACTCGCGAAAAATGGCCCGCACCGCCTCGTCGCCCAGCGGACCGCTGTTGTTCGCCACCACGTGCTGTAATACGGATCGTTCGCGCTCCGGATCGAACACCTGTTGGGCGGCGTTTTGCTTACAGGCGCCAATCCGCTGGGCAAGCTCCGCGCGGCGATTGATGGCGGCAATGATTTCGGCATCGACCGCGTCCAGCTCGCGGCGCAAGTCGCCCAACGACTGCCCGGGCGCGGCCTTGTTCGCCGCGGCACGTGAAGCTGCTGGTTTCTTGCGTTTCGCCATCGTTGCGGCACCGGCGGTCGGGAAAGTTCGCTTCGGAGCGCTCTGATTAAGCCGTTACCCCATCAAATGTTGCATACGGGAGGCTGCCACTTTGGCAGCCTGATTGAAATCAAGCGGCTGTCCTTGAACGGGCAGATAAGTCAAACTGGCAGGCGACCCGGCCGGGCACTGCGACGATCGCCCTCGCGGCCTCGCCGCTTGGTGGCCATAAGCCGCTATTTTACAACAAGTTGCGACGAACGCTAGGGCGTTTTTTGGCCCGGGGTGTGCGGGGCACGGCCTTTGCTTATACCAAAACCGAACAACTACGCGCCGACGGCGCCTGAGCGCGGCCGCGCAGCCGCCCACCGACTTTTCAAGCAACCATTTGCACAGCGAACGTGGAAGTCATTCACGAGGAGCTTTTATCATGCCTGCTGGCGAAAAAATCATTGGCATCGACTTGGGGACGACCAACTCGGTGGTCGCGGTGATGGAAGGCAAAGAGGCGAAGGTGATCCCGAACGCCGAGGGCAATCGCCTCACGCCGAGCGTGGTCGCGTTCACCGATAAGGGCGACGTGCTCGTGGGCGAGCCCGCGCGCCGGCAGGCCGTCACCAACCCGAAGCGCACCGTCTACTCGATCAAGCGGTTCATGGGCCGGCGGCACAACGAGGTCGAGAGCGAAGAAAAGATGGTGCCGTACGAAGTGGTCGGCGGGCCGGAGGATTATGTGAAGGTCCGCGCGGGCGACAAGGAGTTCACGCCGCCCGAGGTCTCGGCAATGATCCTTCGCAAGCTGAAGGAGGCCGCCGAGAGTTACCTGGGCCACAAGGTGAATAAGGCCGTTATCACCGTGCCGGCCTACTTCAACGACGCCCAGCGTCAGGCCACGAAAGACGCCGGCCAGATCGCCGGGCTGGAAGTGGCGCGGATCATCAACGAGCCCACGGCCGCGTCGCTCGCTTACGGCCTCGATAGGAAGGGCGAGGAGACGATCTGCGTGTTCGACTTGGGCGGCGGCACGTTCGACGTCTCGATTCTCGAAGTGGCCGACGGCGTGTTCCGCGTCATCTCCACGAACGGCGACACGCACCTGGGCGGCGACGACTTCGACGAAGTGCTCATCAACCACGTGGCCGAGCAGTTCCAGCGCGAGCAGGTCTTCG
>CAZHIV010000172.1:0-5170 GCA_964532675.1 uncultured Planctomycetaceae bacterium | reverse complement strand
CGGCCTCACCTGGCGACGTTTCGTCGACACCTCCGCCGAATCGCCCCACGACATCTACCCCGAAGGCAACGGCCCGCTGCTCGACCACGGCCCCATTACCCTCAACCACCACACGCTGCACTGCTACGTGGCGGAATGAATGCGCCCTGGCCGATCCTGCTAGCCGCCTCGGTCGAATGCGGCTAAGATTGACGATAGAAGTACGTGCGACGGGCTATTATGCCGACGATCAGTCAATTCTATGGCATCACCATTCGGATGTACTTCGACGATCATCCGCCGCCGCATTTTCACGCGTATTACGGCGGCGATGCCGCGAAAATTGAGATTGATACGCTGCGCGTCAGCGAAGGCAAGTTGCGGCGGCGGCCGCTGGCCCTAGTATTGGAGTGGGCGGTCGAACACCGCAACGAATTGCGTGAGAATTGGCGGCTCGCCGAAGCACATGGCCAGCTACAGCCCATCGCGCCTTTGGAGTAGACCCATGCCTCGCGTCATTTCCGTCCAGCCTTTACAGAACTTTCAACTCCGCGTGCGGTTCGATGACGGCGTCGAAGGCGTCGTTGACATGCACGATCGCCTGTTCGGACCCGTATTCGAGCCTTTACAGGATCCCGCCGTATTTCAACAGGCCTTTGTTGATGAGTATGGCGCGGTCGCCTGGCCGAACGGTGCCGACCTTGCTCCGGACGCCTTGCACGAACGGCTACGTAGCACTTCGGGAATCGCGGCGCGATAGAGTTGCCCGTGTCAAACAAAATACACGTTATAGGGATTGGCGATGATGGACTAGACGCCATCACGCCAGCCGTGCGCCAAATCATCGACCAGGCCGAGCTGTTGCTCGGCACCGAGCGCACGCTCGCGCTGGTGCCCAAGTCGAAAGTCGAACGCCTGGTCATTAGCAGCGACCTGGGCCAGCTCGTGGCGACGATCGAAGAGGCCGGCGACAAGCGTGTCGCGCTGTTGATCTACGGCGACCCGATGTTCTACGGCCTGGCCCGCTACGTGTGCGACCGCCTGGGCAAGGACCGCTTCGTCGTCCTGCCGCACGTCTCCAGCATGCAGCTCGCCTTCGCCCGCGTGATGGAAACCTGGGAGGACGCCTACCTGACCGACCTGGCCAAGCACCCGCTCGACGCCGTGCTGGAAAAAATCCGCACCGCCCAAAAGGTCGGCCTGTTCACGACCGACCACACCGGCCCGGCCGAGGTCGCCCGCGCGCTGTTGGACCGACACATCGATTACTTCACCGCCTACGTCTGCGAAAACCTCGGCGCCCGCGACGAGCGCGTCACCCGCGGCACGCTGGCCGAGATCGCCGCCAAGCGGTTCGCCCCGCTCAACGTGATGATCCTCACCCGCGACCCGGACGCCCCCGACCGGCCGCGCGAAGCCGTCGGCCGGCGACTCTTCGGCAACCCCGATGAAGCCTTTTTGCAGTCGAAGCCCAAGCAGGGCTTGCTCACGCCCGCCGAGGTCCGCGCGATCGCGCTGGCGCAAATGGACATCGCCCCTTCCAGCATCGTCTGGGACATCGGCGCCGGCAGCGGTTCGGTCAGCATCGAAGCCGCCCAGATGGCCGCCGACGGTGCGGTCTTCGCGATCGAAATGGACCCCGAAGACCACGGCCTCATCCGCCAGAACGCCGAGCGCTTCGGCGTGGCGAATGTGAACGCCGTCCTCGGCCGCGCCCCCGAAGCCTGCGACCAGCTCCCCGACCCGGATGCCGTCTTTATCGCCGGCGGCGGCCGCGAGGTCACCCGCATCAGCGAATACGCCTACGGCCGCCTGCGCCCCGCCGGCCGCCTCGTGGTGAACGTCGTTTCCATCGACCACCTCGCCGAACTCCGCGAAGCGCTCGGTCGACTCCCTCTCCCTCCGGGAGAGGGCCACACCACGTCCCTCCCTCTCCCACCGGGAGAGGGCCGGGGTGAGGGCGCCCACCGCGCATCCCCCAGCGTCCACGTCTGGATGGTCAACCTCTCCCGCGGCACCGACCAGCTCGACCGCCTCTCGTTCGACCCGCTGAAGCCGAGCTTCCTGCTAGCCGTGACGAAATCGTAGGGTGGGTCGAGGAACGAGACCCACCACATTGCTTGTGCTAAAATGGCAATTGAGGGTTTCCACTCATGCCGCTCAGCATCGAGCTTATCCCCGACCCCGACCAAGGCGGTTACACCGCGCGCTTGCCGGACATCCCCGCCTACGGCGAAGGCGAAACGGAAAACGCAGCCATCGACGACCTCAAAGAGGCCATCCGCG
The DNA here is from genome assembly GCA_964532675.1 of uncultured Planctomycetaceae bacterium. Lineage (GTDB taxonomy): Bacteria > Planctomycetota > Planctomycetia > Pirellulales > Lacipirellulaceae > JABDGM01. Next base: position 2,905 of record CAZHIV010000172.1, on the reverse strand, counting down.
GCTACATCGAAACCTTCGGCCTCGAGGACGCGCTCGGCAGTGTAGCTCAACTCTGAACTGCACAACGAGGGCAGACACGATGGCAAAACTGAAAACCGATCCGATTACGCAAACCGACTTAGTTGAGTTTCTCAACGACTACTCGGATTTTTCGTTTGAGATTCAGATTCTCCATGCTCTAATTGACCGCGGGCTTTCTTGTGAGCACGGTGGAACGTATGACGATCCGTCAACCAATAAGCCACGCGAGTTCGATATTCGTGCAACGCTTGTCGACCGCAATTCGTTTTTACGGCTCGCCGTCGAGTGCAAAAACTTGCGACCGAATTTTCCTCTTCTGATTTCGTGCATGCCTCGCCGCAAAGAGGAGTCATTTCATGAAATTGTATTTTCCGTAAATACAGATAAATGGGCTATTGGAAAAGTGCCAAATCCGTGCATCCCTGCCATGCTGCCTAAGTCTACGAGCGTCCGTCTTACTCACGATCGCACGTTTTACCAAGTTGGGGGGGCGGTGGGAAAGTCATGCGATCAAGTCGGACGATCATCGCTTGGGCACATAATCGCCACTGATTCCAACGTTTATGAAAAATGGGCACAATCGCTCAGCTCTGCTGATGAACTTACAGCGCTATCTTGCTACGACGGCGAGGAAAGAACAAGAAATGTTGCACTGTCCGTCGTCTTTCCAATCCTCGTTGTTCCGAATGGCAGCCTGTGGATAACGTCGTACGATGATAACGGGAGCCGGGTTAGCGATCCATTGCAGACGGATCGTTGCTCCTATTACGTGAATCGAACTTATTTTCACCGTTCCGTATCCGGCGGCGAAGAATTGACTTTGTCGCATCTGGAAATCGTGACACGCGACGGATTGCTTACATTTGTGGACGAACTTTGTGGCGATAACTGTCGAATCGAGAAAACATTTCCTTGGGAGGATATCGCCGAACTTCTTCCGTCGGTCACTAAATTGGAATAACAATACAGTCGAGAGGCTACCGTGAGTTCACACCCACGGCTATGACCTGCCGCAGCTGCGCGGCTACACGCTCGCGACAGGTTCCGCAATGGCCCGGGTTCCTTGAGAACGCTAATTACTGCTAATCTTCACTAATTGACGAATAGCGTCGATTAATGTTCTTCCTCCGTCGCCAGGCGCCACTGGCTTCGCCAGTGCTCTTCTCAGCCGAAGCCTTGCATTCGAACTCAGAATACAACGATCCGAACGCAACGGCTCTAGCCGCGCGAGCGGCGGAATCGTTTAGCCGTGGGCGTCAGCCCACGGAGAGTGCGGCGCGCACGCCATCAAGCCGCGCAGCGGCGACACAGGAACGATGCCGCCACTATGTGGCTTGCGATTTCTTTCGACACAGTTTCCGTGGGCTTACGCCCACGGCTACACGCTGTCGCCGCTTCGCGGCTTTGCGCTCGTGATGTCTTTCCTCCGCGGTGCCTAGTATCGTTCGGAACGCAAATTGCCGCTAATCTTCGCTAATAAACGATCAGAGCAGATTAGCGCCGCTTAGTGTTCTTCCTCCGTCGCCAGGCGCACATTTCGAACGGTTCCTCGCAGCAGGGTGGCCAATAATGCTCGTTGAACCCGCCGGCTGGTCTGTTATGCTGATCGTGCATCAGCATGCGCAGGAACCCAATCGGCCCGCGCGGCCGAGCGGCGCTCGCGCATCGCAACGTTCTTTGGCAACCCGGCAATGACAGGCGGTGGCTGATCGCGGCGCGATCACCCGCCGTCTTCGTACTGCGAAGGCCTTGGACTTTTGCAATAAAAAATCGTGTTGCGCGTTTTTCGCAAGGGCGCAAAACCCGGGTAACCATCGATTGCCAAACGACTTCGGCACGTGGTCGCCAGGCGATCAATTTGCAAAAGTCCGGGCACGCAGGTTGGCGCTTCGATGGGCGAATTCATCGGCGCGGGCTGAGGACGACACCTGCGCGCTTTCAGCAGACACGGAGCGTCCCGGCCCTTAGCCCTCCGCCTTCCGCCTTCCTACGTATGATAGTCGGCATTGAGTCGCACGTACTCGGCCGTGAGGTCGGTGGTCCAGAACCGCGCCGCGGCGGTGCCTTCCTCGAAGATCAGCACGATGCTGGTGTCGCGGTCGGCGGCGATGGCTTTGGCCGCGCCGTCGGCGTTGAAATCGACCGGGGCGCCGCGCTCGTAGAGCAACAGGCCGTTGAGATGGAGCGTCACTTTCGCGGGATCGAACTCGACGCCCGCGTAGCCGGCCGCCGACACGATGCGGCCCCAGTTCGGGTCGGCCCCGGCGATGGCCGTCTTCACCAGCGGGCTGTCGGCGATCGTCTTGCTGATCTGCAGCGCGTCTTGCCGCGTGCGGCAGCCGTGCACTTCCACGGTGATGAGGTGCGTCGCCCCTTCGCCGTCGGCGGGAATCGCCTGGGCCAGGTCCTCGCACACCTCGAGCAGCGTGGCGCGAAAATCCTCGAGGGCCTTGCCTTCCAAGTAGGGCAGTTTCTCCGAAACTGCCGATTGCGAGTCTCGGAGAGACTCGCCCACGTGGGGGCGATGATGATCGGTGATGATCAGCGTCAGCCCCAGTTCGCGGGCCGTCTCGGCCTCGGCGACGCTGGTGATGCCGCAATCGACCGTCACCACCACGTCGCCGCCCTGGCCCGCGATCGTCCGCAGTGCGTCGTGGTTCAGGCCGTAGCCCTCGTCGATGCGGTTGGGGATGTAGTAATCCGCCTTCGCGCCGACGAGTTTCAGGCAGAGCAGCAGAATGGCTGTGGCGGTCATGCCGTCGGCGTCGTAGTCGCCGTAGACGGTGATCCGCCGTCCGTCGCGAATCGCCTGGTGCAGCAGCTCAGCCGCGCGGACCGCCCCGGGCAACTCTTCCGGATCGCGCAGCCCGTTGAGCCGCACGTC
>CAZHIV010000171.1:0-3747 GCA_964532675.1 uncultured Planctomycetaceae bacterium | reverse complement strand
CGAGACCCACCGAACCGAAATGGTGGGTCTCGCCGACTCGACCCACCCTACGCACTCGTTCACAAGGATTGAGGATGCAGGGGGCAGGGAAGAAACACAAAAGCTTTCCCCGCATCCTGCATCCCACATCCTCCTCCGCGCTCAGACCGGCATTTCCGGCAGCGCTTTCGTCAGCTCCTCTTTCAAATAGGCACGCACGTCGCGGGCGGTCTCCAGCTCGAGCGCGCGCTGGGCGAGCTGCTCGCAGCAGGAAATGTCCACGCGGCGGCAGACTTGTTTGACTTCCGGAATGGCCGCCGGCGTGAGGCTCAAGCTCCGCAGACCCAATCCCAACAGCAGCATCGTGTACATCGGGTTGCCGCACATCTGGCCGCAGGTGCTGATCGGCACCTCCGCCGCCCGCGCCGCCCGCACCGCCATGTCGATCAGCCGCAGGATCGACGGGTCGGAGGCCGTGTACAGGCTGGCCACGTCCTTGTTGCTGCGGTCGACGGCCAGCGCGTACTGGATCAGGTCGTTGGTGCCGATGCTGAAGAAATCCACTTCGTCGGCGAAGCGGTCCAGCATCATCACGGCCGAGGGCACCTCGACCATCATGCCTACCTTCAGGCCGCGATCGAACTCGGCCCCTTCCTCTTCCAAGTCCTCCATTGCCTCGCGCAATACCGCCTTGGCGTGTTTGAGCTCCATCATGGTGCTGACCAGCGGAAACATGATGCTGATGTTTCCCGAGACGCTGGCCCGCAGTATGGCTCGCAGCTGCGTGCGGAACAAATCCGGATTGCGCAGTGCCAGCCGGATGCTGCGGAGGCCCAGGAACGGGTTGGCCTCGTCCTCGGGAAAGCGCACGCTCGGCAGCTTGTCGGCTCCCAGGTCGATGGTACGCATGACGACCGGCAGGCGCTGCATTGCTTTGGCAACAGCCGAATAGGCGGCCGCCTGCTCTTCTTCGGTCGGTACTTCGTCGCGCGAGAGGAACAGGAACTCTGTGCGGTAGAGCCCGATCCCTTTCGCCCCGCGCTTCAGACACTGCTCGACCTCGTAGGGGAACTCGATGTTGCCCAAGAGCTGAATCAGCACGCCGTCGGAGGTCTCGGCCGGCAGATCGCGCAGCTTTTCGAGCTTGGCCGCATGCGAACGGTATTGCACGACGTCGTGCCGGTAACGGGCCAGCGTCTCCTCGTCGGGGTGCAGGATCACCTGGCCCTGGTAGCCGTCGATGATGGCCGTCTCGCCGCCGGAGACCTCGGCCAGGAACGGCCCGATGCCGACCACGGCGGGAATGCCCAGCGCCTCGGCGACGATCGCCGTATGGCTGCCCGGTCCGCCGATCTCCGTCACGAATCCTTTGACGTACTTCGGGTTGAGGTTCGAGGTTTCGCTGGGGGTGAGGTTGTGCGCCAGCACCAGCACCTCGGAGTGGATGTGGGCGAGCTCTTCGCGGCGTTTGCCGAACAAGTGCCGCAGCAGGCGCTTCTCGATATCGAAGATGTCGCTGGCCCGCTCCGGCATGACGCCGTCGAGCGACTGGAACACCTTGGCGTAATTGCGCAGGGCCCGGCTCACCGAGTATTCCGGCGAATAGTGCCGCTGGCGGATCATCTCCTCCAGCTTGGCGCGCAGACCGCGGTCGTTGAGCATCTGGATGTGGGCCGAGAAGATGGCCGCGTATTCCTTGCCGAGCTGCTTATCCACCTTGTCGCGGTGGCGCTCGATCTCCGCGGTGGCTTCGGCAATGGCCCGCGTGAGGCGCTCCAGCTCGTCTTCCACCGCGTCGCGCGGCAGGAACCGCCGAGGGATTCGGAACCCCTCGGTATCCATCACGAGCACCTCGCCGATCGCCACGCCGGGCGAAACGGCAATCCCTTGAAGTCGTTCCATGTTGTCGAAAGAACAAGCGGCTCACGCGGAGGCGCGGAGGCAGAGCAGAGAATTGCAAACTGCAAACAGCAAACAGCAAACTGTTAATTGCATGAGTAGCACTTTATCGGCCTTCAATTTGCAATCCGTTCTCTGCGAACTCTGCGGCTCTGCGTGAGGCATGTATCCTGGTTATTTTGCTGGTTATTCGCCCTGCGTGCCCGCGGGCGGTTGTTCGTTATCTGTGTCGTCGGCCGCGAAGCCCTCTTCCACAAGCCGAACCAAGGCCTCCACGGCCTCCTGGGCGTCGTCGCCTTCGGCCTCGAGCACCAGTTGAGTGCCCGGCCCGGCGCCCAGGGTAAGTAAATCGATGATATTCCTCGCTTCCACGCGCCGGTCTTCGAGCACCAACTCGATCCGCGCCCGGTATTGTTTGGCCGTGCGGACAAACAACTCCGCCGGCCGCGCATGAAGCCCCTGCGTGTTGCGAATCACAATAATGCGTGTTACTGGCACGTGCTCACCATCCGTTGGTGAGTAAGTGAGCAGGTGAGTAGGTCATAATCGCCGCCACCGAAGCCTACTCACCTATTCACTTACTCACCTACTCACCATGCATCCTTCACGATCCAAACTGGCTGTTATCCGCCTCGTCGAGCAACTGCCAAACCTCTTCCGGAGTTTTGCACTGCTTCAGCATTCGGCAAAACATATCATCGCGCAACTGCCGCGAGATGTTTTCCAGCGCCCGCAAGTGGTCGCCCGGACGGTCCGGCGGAGAAACCAATAAAAACAACAAGTGCACCTTTTCCCCGTCCAGGCTGTCGAAGTCCACGCCCTGCTGGCTGATGGCCACCGTGCCCACCAGCTTGTCGATCGAAGGATGCTTCGTGTGGGGAACCGCCACGCCGCGTCCGATGCCGGTGCTGCCCAGCTCTTCGCGTTTCAGGATCGCTTCGACAATGCTTTGGTGGTCTTTTTCCTGAATCCGCCTGGCTTCCACCAGCGAGGTGGTCATCGCGCGGATCACAGCTTCCTTTTCGTCCGCCTCCAATTGAGTTCGAATGGCATCCCGACAAATGAAATCGGAGAACTTCATCGCTTATGTACCTCGTCGACCGACTAAATGTATTTATGCGCCTGCCATCAACCGGGAAGCGCGGGGCAGGGAGCGGGGAGCAAGAACCGCTTGCTTCTCACTCGATGCTTTCCGCTCCCGGCTCTAACTTCCCGCAGCGACGGCGCGCTGCGTGTACGGTTCAATGCATCGTTCGCTTGCCAAAGACCGATCGCAAGACGGTGCGACAGCTACCCGCGGTCCAGCTCGTTGGCCTCGCAGGAATAATCACCAAGGGTCCGGCCGGTATGCCGACCACACAATACGTTGCCCCTTAATCGACTTCCTTTTCGTCCGGCGCCTCAGCGCGACGCCGCGGATCGCTGTTGCGATGCCGCTCCTGCACTTTCTCTTTGTATTTCCGAAGCTGCTGCTCCAGCCGATGAACCACGGCATCGACCGAGGCCATCAGGTTATCCGACTCGTGATGAGCGACAAAGTCGTGTTTGTGCTCAGCGGATACCTGCAAATCGACTCGCGGAGCTGCCGAGTCGGCCAGATCGATGATGAACTCGATCGCCGTGAGCCGATCGAAGATTTTCGTCAGCTTTTCGGCCTTGGCCTTGATCCGCTCCTGGGAAGCGTCGCTCAAATGACCGCGCCGCGTGGATATTTCAATCTGCACGAATGGGTTCCTCAAAGCGCCTAATCACGTGGAGCGTCCTGCCGCGCCGGCCCTGGTCCGCCGCTGCAACACGGGCATTTTAGCCGATTTCCTTCCGCGAGACAAACCGGGTCTTTCCCCGGTGGTTTTTCGTCAGAGCGAATCA
>CAZHIV010000170.1:0-3278 GCA_964532675.1 uncultured Planctomycetaceae bacterium | reverse complement strand
TGAGCCGGACCGTTTCCACCATCGGCACGCACGCCACTTCGACCGAACCGCTGCCGGGCATCATCGGCTCCAGCGCGGCGATGATGGACGTGTATCGCCTCACGCGGCAAGTGGCCCGCAGCCGCGCGTCGGTGCTGCTGCTGGGCGAAACGGGCACCGGCAAGGAGCTGATTGCCCACGCGGTGCACGAGCTGAGCGAGCGCCGCGCGCGGCCGTTCGTGCGCGTCAACTGCGGGGCGCTCAGCGAGAGCTTGTTGGAGAGCGAGATCTTCGGCCACGTCCGCGGCGCGTTCACCGGGGCGATCGACAACCGCACGGGCCGGTTCGAGGCCGCCCACACCGGCACGATCTTCCTCGACGAGATCAATTCCACGACGCCCCACCTGCAGGTAAAGCTGCTGCGGGCGCTTCAGGAGCGCGAGTTCGAGCGGGTCGGCGACACGCAGACGATCCGCGTGGATACGCGGGTCATTGCCGCCAGCAACCGCGATTTGCTGGCCGAGGTCGCGGCCGGCCGATTCCGCGAGGACCTTTACTACCGGCTGAACGTGGTGCCCATTCACCTGCCGCCGTTGCGCGATCGCCGGGCCGATATCCCCGAGCTGGTCGCCCATTTTCTCGACTTGTACAATGAGCAGAACGACCGCTACGTGGCGCACATCGAGCCCCGCGCCCTGGAAGCCTTGCAGCAATACACGTGGCCGGGCAACGTGCGCGAGCTGCAGAACTACGTCGAACGGGCCGTCGTGATGGCGCCGGGCGACGAGCTGACGTACGACCTGCTTCCCGCCGCGGTGACGACCGGCCGGCAGCCGCGCACGATCGGCGCCCCGCTCGACTTCGTCGCGCTGACCGAGGAGCTCGTGCACCGCGGCCTGGGCGACGCCGGCACGGAGGCCGCCGACGTGCACAGCCGCATCGTCGACCGCGTGGAGCGCGAGGTCATCACTCAGGTCCTCCACGAATGTTCCGGCGTGCAGATCAAGGCGGCCAGCCGGCTCGGCATCAACCGCAACACGTTGCACAAGAAACTCAAGCAATACGGCCTGAACGGCGAGTGAAAGAAAACGGACAAGGAGACAAGGGGAAGAGGAGACACGGTGAGTTTCAGGCGCAAAATCGGCATCTCCTTGTCTCCCAGTCTCCTTGTCTCCCCTACTTGATTCCATGCTCTCCGGCATCTCCATCATCTGCTTCGCCGCAAGTTACGCGATCGTTTTCGGGCTGGAGCTGATCGGCCTGAAAACGCGCTTCGCCTGGCATCGCGCCACGCTCGTGATCGCGACGCTCGCCAGCCTGGCGGCCCACACGCTCTACCTCGGCCAGGTCGCCCGCGACACGAACGCCGTCGCCATGTCGACCGCCGAATGGTTCCTCATGGCTGCCTGGGTGCTGGCCATCATTTACCTGGCCGCCTTGTTCTACCTGCCGCGTACCCCGACCGGCCTGGTGCTGCTGCCGATCGTCCTGAGCTTAGTCGTCGGCTCGGCGTATGCAGACGCCGAGCCGCTGGCGCCGGAACGCTCGTTTCATTTGTGGGGAATGTTCCACGGCCTGGTATTGATGTTGGGAACCGTGGCCGTGTGCGTTGGCTTTATTGCCGGCCTGATGTACCTCGTGCAAAGCTACGCGCTGAAACACACCCGTTCCTCGGCGAACGGCCTGCGGTTGCCGAGTCTCGAATGGCTGGAGCGCGTGAACAGCCGCGCCCTGGGCCTCTCCGCCGTGTTGATCGCGCTAGGATTCGTCTCCGGCCTGGTGATGAGCATCACGGTCCACCGCGCCGAGCGGACGTACAACCTGTGGACCGACCCGGTCGTATTGAGCCTGGCGGCGATGCTGGCCTGGCTCGTCGCCGCGGAAGTTTTTCGGCTCGTTTACCCGGCCGCCCGCCGCGGGCGCAAGGTCGCCTATCTGACGCTCGCCTCGTTCGTGTTCCTGGTCATCGCGCTGGCGTCGCTCACGCTGCTGGATACCGTCCATGGAGCGAACCATAGCGAGCCCGCGGCCCAACTTTCGCAATCCGGTAGAATCGAAGCATCACAGACGACTTGGAGACAACAGTGAATACAGCGAAATTCAAGTACTGGGAAGAGGACGGCTGGTATATCGGCCATTTTCTCGACTATCCGGATTACTGGACACAAGGCGAGTCACTTGATGATCTAAAGGAGCATCTTCGCGATTTGTACAGCGACATTGTCGACTTGCAACTTCAACGAATCTCACGCAAAGCCGCAAAGGCGCAAAGTAAACTGACACGACGTGGCGGCCTTGGCGCCTTGGCGTGAGACCACAAACAGTATGAAATCGAGTGTCCGACTCAGTATGATCGGTTGCAGCCACAGGCATTCCAGCCTGGCGGTCCGCGAGCGGCTGGCCTTCACGCCGGCGCAAACGCTCGACGCCCTGGCGGCTTGGCGCGTGACGCATCCCGATTGCGAAGCGGTGCTGCTTTCGACCTGCCATCGCGTGGAGCTCTACGCGGCCGCCCACGACCCCGCCGCGCCGCTCGATGCGGCTGCGCTGGCCGCGCATTTGGCCGACTTCCACAACGTGCCGGTCGAGGAGGTGCGCGAAGAGCTCGTGTCGCTCGAGGGCGAAGAGGTCGTCCGCCATTTGTTCCGAGTTGCGGCCAGCCTCGACAGCATGGTGCTGGGCGAAGCGCAGATACTTTCGCAGGTCAAGCAGGCTTACGCCCTGGCCCGACAAATCGGCAGCGCGGGCCCGGTGGCGCATGCCTTTTTTCAGGCGGCGCTGCGGGTGGCCCGCCGAGTGGCCGGCGAAACGACGCTCCACCGCCACCGCGTGAGCATTCCCAGCGTGGCGATTGCCGATTTCGCCGCTCGAATCTTCGAGCGCTTCGACGACAAGCGAACGCTGGTGATCGGGGCCGGCAAAATGGCTCAGGAAACGCTTCATTACCTCGCGGGCGCCGGGGCGCGCCACATCACCGTGCTCAACCGCGATCCCCAGCGGGCCGAGGCGCTGGCCCGCCAATGGGCCGGCCAGACGGCGCCTTGGAGCGCACTGGCCGACGAGCTCGTGGCGGCCGACCTCGTGGTGAGCACGACCGGCGCCGACCGGCCCGTCGTCTCGCTCAACGACTTTCAGAAAAAAGTCGTCCCCCGCCGTTATCAGCGGCCGCTCTTTATCTTAGACTTGGCCATGCCGCGCGATTTTGAACCGGCCATCGGCCAGGAGCTGGGCGTGTATCTCTACGGAATCGACGATTTAACCGAGGCCTGCGACCGGAATCGCCAGGCGCGGGCCGAAGC